>CAZKUB010000324.1:0-4911 GCA_964555835.1 uncultured Thermoplasmatales archaeon | reverse complement strand
GAGTCCGGTTTTGCAAAATAAACATATTCAAACATACAATGTTTCCCAGGTTTTTTAATAACTTGTTTTTCATATATTTTACCATTTTTATCAATTATTATTATTAATCCTCCAGGTATATCTTTTACATATTCAAAGTTTATTTTTTTGAAAACACGTGTCTCAGATGTTAAACAATATGTACCATTTTTTTTACCTAAAACTAAAGGTCTTATTTTATATGGATCAGTTACTGCAAAAAGATAAGGGTTGTCTCCTGAATCCGCAAGAAATAACGCAGAGTAGCTGCCTTTTACATTTTTAAGAATATCCTTACATGCCTCAAAAATAATATCCACCGTTAGCTCTTTTCTATCAAGATTATCGGCCATCGGAAGTAACAACCATTGAATATCGCATTCGCTTCTAGGATTTCTTTTTGTTTTTTTGTTTATTTGAGCTCCATTGAAAATGTTACCATTATGTACTGCTGCAAGAAAAGGATTTACGAGATACTCTGGTTGTGCATTAAGCTTTAATGCTTCTGTATCATCCATCCCTGCAGTTGAATAACGAGTGTGACCCAATCCTATTTTACCCGGGGTTGCAATCTTTTTTTCGTCGTTGAAAATTTCACGAACAAGTCCTACATCTTTTGTTACGTGTATGTTTCCATCATATGTTAGCTTACCTGCTGAACTCTGTCCACGGTGTTGTATTGCAAACAGTGCATGATAGATTAACCGCGAAACTGGTTCTCCCCCGATAATTCCTACTATTCCGCACATGAATGAAAACAGGAATACAAAAAGGCTTATTTAATATTTTTTTAAATGAAAAGATTAAATATCTTCCCATTCTTTTAAAACAGATTCCCAGCGGCATTCATCTATACCCGGTATTTCTTGGACTTTTCTTAGTATCCGTTCATAACCTTTGATAAGAGTACGAGTTCGTATTTTTATTATAAAATCATAATGTCCTGCCGTCGCAGATACTCTATTAATACCTTTAATTTTCCATATTTTTTCCATTGTTTCTTCAATGGAATACCCTGTTTTCATTTTTATGAAAACATACGCTTTAGTAAGAGTAAGTGCATAAGATGCAATACCTAGCATCATCATTGTGATACCCATTATTTTAACAATTACCATAACCGGGTCTGTCGTGAGTTTTTCTGCGATACCCAGATATCCTAAAACAATTGTAACAGGAATGCTGAAAACAATTACAGATGCTCTTACTGCTTGAGTTACACTTGCTTTTCCTATTCCAAGAGCACGGATATAAAATATGAAACTAAAGAAAGTTCCAACGGCTATTGCTCCAACCCACAAATAATGATTCATTGAGCCTATTAAACCTTGCATTAAATGATTTGATCCGGTTAATACGTCAAATGAAAAGATCATTATAGCTGTAAAAATAAATGAAAATATTACGTTCCATAGACGAATATTTATTGCATCATTTGATCTATCATTAATCCGTAATAGCTTTAGTTTACGTTGATAAAAGGATAAAAGAACCCAGCCCGGGCATATCACAAAAAACACTACAGATAAAGCAAAAACATTAAGATTACCGGACAAGCTTATTGAACCAAGTATTGCACCAAAAGTAACTATCATTGCAGATTGAACCTCAACAAGAGTTGGCGTATCTTTTTCACTAAGAGACTCAATTATTACAAGATATAATATAACTACTTGTGAAAAAGGAAGGACAATAGAAACATTGCCCTTGAAAATAGAAAGCAGCAAAAAATAACCAATAGTCATAATTGCATTTCCCGCACCTGCAATAACCTGGTAAAAAACCTCTTCTTTTCTAATAAATCTAATTCCTTTAAAACTTGGATCAATTATTTTTTCACCAAGAGTTTTATCTTTAACTCGGATTGACAATATTAAAGAAAAAAATATTGCAACTATAACACCCAGTAAAAAACAAGCTAAGCCAAGAGCAAAAGGATTAGTTATATAAATCTGTGATACTGCATCAAATCCTGCGGTTAACGCAGAGAGTATAGCTGATGAAAAAACCAGAATATAAAATAAGTAGCGTTTCCTAATTTTTATTCTCATAATGCTAATTCTTTTTCAATAACTTGAGTGGTTGTTTTCATAACTCCATTTATCATTTGAATCTTATCGGTAACTCTCAAAAGTCCTTCTAAACTTTCAACTTGAACACGTACAACTATATCATATTCTCCAGCTACAATAGAAATTTTTGCAATATCTTCTATTTTTCTCATCTCAGTTATTGCTTTATCTGAACTCCCTGGTTTCATATGTATCAATATATAAGCACTTATCATTTTTCAAACTCCTTAATTCAAGCCGGGAATCATGACTCCTATATAAATCTATCTATAAAAAGATGGTTCTATAGGAGTAAAATAAGGAAAGATTTAAATTACTAGATATCTATACGTAGGATGGAGGTAAAAAATTATGGCCTTTACACATGAAGGATGGACGTTATATTGTAGAGATGTAAAACTTAAAGGTGGAAAAAACCAGAAAATCTATTTCTTCAGTAAGAGAACACCAAAAAGCGGTACACCATGCGACAAACCAGACGCATATGCTGTTGGTGTAAACAAAAGAACTGGTCTTCCATACTTGAAAAAGAAGTAAAGAAGGATAAGAAAATTTATAATTTTCTTCTTTCTTTTTTATTTTTTTAAATGTAACTTTTATTAACTAGCTATTGTTTTTTGATATTGGTTTTGCAGAGGGGATAAATGTCTAAAAAAGATAAGAGAGTAAAAAGACTACGTATAAATCATTCAAAGTCTCCATTGAGTGTTTTAAAGAAAAAAACTGTCAAAAAAGAATTTAAAAATAAAGATCTTGAAATGAAGCTGAAAGATATGGAACATGTAATTGCAAGGACACAAAAAATAATAGATGAATTTGAAAAAGATGAAAAAAGAGATAAACTTTTAAAAATGATATATCAGGATGATATTGATGAAGATACTGTAAAAAGTACAATGAACATATCTGATAAAGAGCTTAATTTTCTTATTGAAGAATTAATATCTAAAGGATTTGTTCAATTTGTATCTAGTGATGATATAGAGCTTACCTCAAAAGGTATACTACATGCAAAAAACGAAGAATTTTAGAAGAGAATTATAAAAAAAATTAAAGATATTTGTTATCCTGCTGGATATCCGCCTATTTTTAAACTAGGATCACCAAAAAGCTGCCATTGTTGAACCATTTTAACATCCATTTTAGAATCATCGCCAAGGAATTTGTGTAAATATTCTGTAAGTGTCTGCCCGTGATTCAAGCCTAAAACATCGCTATTTTCAATGCCGTAAAGTTCGAAGAACCTAAGCTCAAGCCAGCCGTCTAAAAACTCTAAATAATCTACAACACTATTGTTATCCTGATCGCCATCACCATGTGTTCCAAGACCAGTATTTGCTATAGTTGCAATGGCACCGCCGTTTGGTTTACTTGTAAGCCACCAGGCCCAGCATTTTGGAGACCATGCATTATACCAAAACTGACCAAATTGACCTTCTTTTAAGCTGAAGTAGCTTAAACGATCCTGACGTATACCTGACGGTATATTCCATAGTGTTACATCAAATTGACCATTATGACAGCCTCCTACAACGGTTATCGGTTGTTTTTCTTTGTTTCTCAAAAATATCATATCCCTCACTGTATAGCCTGTAACCCAGTTGGACTTGTTTGCAGGTTCAAAATGTGTACTCCAACTCATCGGGTTACCATGACCGCAAAAAAATGCAAAACCTGCACCTTGGTTAAAAGCAGTGTTAACCGTCTTACGGTTTATATCTCCTTGAGAAGCATATACTCTTAAAGGATTAAAACCTGGCATTAACTCAAGTGTCGCCTCACCTATAAGTTCCCCTTCATTTACAACGACATCTTCAGGCCACTGCCCTGTATTGATATAACTATCTCCGGCTACTAAAAGTATATTTTTAAACCAGGATTCATCACATGGTTCTTTTTCATAAGCTATGATTTTATTTACCATCGTTCTAACTTCAAAGATGTTTCTGCAGGCTAGCCGGCCGAAATATACATCAGGATATAAGTCCATTTCTTCTTTGAAAGTTTCATTCCAAACAGAAAAAACATCATCATAATTTGAATCCCAACTAGAAAATTTACCCTCACTATCAAAGATATCTGCGTAATATAAATCACTTATAAAAGATTCTTCAGCATATTCTTGTTCAGTTGGTGGGACTACCTGACTGTAACGAACAGGAAAATTCCATTTATTTGTTTGTCCTCTTCTACCGCCGACAAGCAAAACATGTTTTATATCCCATTTTTCAACTGCTTCTTTAATGAAATATTTAATCTGCTCTTGTTCATCTCGACCATTAAGAGAACTACTCATAATACTATATACTTCTTGCAGGCTGTACATTTCTGTTTTTATACCTTGATCTTGTTTAAAATTAACAAGAGGTTGCAGGTGTCTTATAAAATTTTGAGGTGCAAGGATAAGAAGATCACGTTTATACTGAGGTTGAATAATTGGATATTTTGGCTCCTCATAACTGATAGATACCGTTATGTTTCTGATAAACTCAATTTGATTCTCAGCAGGTAAAAAAATAGCAGGATAAACTCTTAATACTAAAAAAGTAGTTCTTTCCCCATACCATAGACCTCCGCCGGTATGATAAGAAACCCGGCTTGGTGGATATGTTTCTTCACTTACGTTTAGATCATTTGTATAAAAAGAGATGTTGCAACATTGTACCGTCTCAGTTTCTGAATGTTCATAATCAATGTCTATTATTCTACTACCAAAAGGTAATTTGAAAACGCTGATATTAACAGGTAAAACTGGTTTACCAGGGTCATAATCAAATAATATAACTCTGTTATGATTTGTTTCATTTACACGAACAACAGA
>CAZKUB010000323.1:0-2075 GCA_964555835.1 uncultured Thermoplasmatales archaeon | reverse complement strand
TTATTCTTCCTGGCTTACCACAAACTTCACATACAGTATACGATGTTTGTTCTGTTTGATGTACTAAACTGTCTATTTTTTCATTTGTTGATTTATATATTTTTCTTCGTACATCTCTCATCTTATTGTAAATTTTTACACATCCCATGATAAGCAGTATGGGTCTTATTCTGTTTAGCACACGAGATAACGTGAAATCCATTTCATCCACAACATTCGACCTGGTTTTTTCTACGGAGTAGTAAAATCTCAATCCGCCGAATTTTTCTTTTATCTGGTCTGCTTTAATATGTATGTTATTTTGTTTAGCTATTACATCTAAATCTAACATTAGACTGAATAATATACAGAACCATCCATCTCCACATTCTATTCCCCAACCCATACAGGATTCTGTAATAGGCTTGTTCATATTTGATAATATATCAGGAAATGATGCCTGTAATAGTTCGGTTAATCTTTGATCCATTATCTTTCCTCCTATTCCATTTTCGTTACCAGAGGGGGGAGTCGAACCCCCGCGTCTCAAGGACCTAGGGCCTAAACCTAGTGGCTATACCAGTTCGCCTACTCTGGCTTATATATCAGTTGCTGATAATTTTTCAGCATCATAAATTTGAGTAATATAAACCTCACCGTTAAAATAACATTCAATATATGTGGATCTATGCTGAAACAGACAGTTACATTTTAAACAATCTTCTGCTAAGGATATTTTGTTTGACTGTGGGCATCTCAATATTTTTTTCATGCCCCCCCCTCCTATTTTATCTATGGTCGGAACGGAGGGATTTGAACCCCCGGCTACATGCTCCCAAAGCATGTCCTCTTCCTGGCTGAGTTACGTTCCGATTTAATCTATATCTTCTTCTCCTGTTTGTTTGATATATTCCTCTATAAAATCCAAGTTTACACTTAGGTTTGAATCAACAAATTCTAATTCTTCCTCATTTATCCAAGCCACTTCACCCATAACATCTTCATAATGACCTTTTTTCAATCCCTTTACATCCTTATTGAGAAGCAACGCACTAAGCCCACCACTAGGTGATCTTCCAGTTAAAAGAACGTCATGACCTTTATATTCATTCCACATACTATCTGGTAATATACAAGCCCTATAACCAACTGTAAGTCTCCTTTTATATTTTTTACTAGATAACTTAATTGCTGATACTTCCTCATGGTTACCCGGACTCGCCTTATCAATGGCTTCTGTAGTATTCTTTGCGTCAACTAACCAGGTACGTGTCACTCTGAATTTTGGCATTTTAATTTCCTTTTGTGCTCCGGGAGAGGGGATCGAACCCCCGACTAAGTGGTTAACAGCCACCCGCTCTGCCTCTGAGCTACCCCGGATCAATTACGCTTTAAAAATAAAAGCCTTTTGGGTGTCTATCAAAAATTGTTCTACATATTCATCTTCTGGCTTATTAGGAACTTTTGTATTTTCATACAGGTATTCTATCTCTTGTTCTATATTGTTAGCCATTTCTAGTACATCTATCATACTATATTTACCCTCTTTTATATCTAATAGTAATTCTCTATATGCTAGTGGAAATTTTATTTCTCCCGTCAATAATAGTTCTTGGCCTTCTTTAAGTAATCGTATTAAATGTGAGGCAAACTTTGTATCATAGCCATATTTTGATACTAATTCTTTTCTATGCCCAAACTTTGATAATCTATCTGATATCATGCTGATGGCTTTTTTGATTGTCACTGCTATTGGTATTTGCAAATCACCAACAAAGATATAATCTCCTTTTTGTTTGAGTAGGGGATACTGATTATACACAGATACTAGATATTTCTCTTTTTCCCTCTTGTACTCAAGAAATGTTAGTACGTTTGATAATGTTTTATAATCGCTTAATTTCATAGACATTTTATGTTTTTGTGCAGATGCATATCCAAGAAACTTATTTTTTATATTTTTGGAAACGAATTTGTGCCGCATTTCTAAAAGATTTTTTCCCACATCATTAATAAAAACAATATTGTCATCGTTTACAAAAAGCATCTCAATAATATTTGGGTTAGCATCAAGCGCAAGTCTAATAAATTTTGAT
>CAZKUB010000322.1:0-4463 GCA_964555835.1 uncultured Thermoplasmatales archaeon | reverse complement strand
TAAATACGATTTTCAACAAATACGTCTATTAGTTGATCCTCTGTTATATCCTCCCTGATTATTATATCTGCATTGGTAAGATACTCAGAAGAAATAGTTTTTATAAGATCAAAATCAAGATGAAAAAGCTTCAGAGTTGAAAACACATTAATTCCACCGTGTCCTGTTTTTTTAACAACAACATCTGGTGTTTTTTGATTAAGACGCAAGCCACCATTGTATAGCTCAGAAGCCATAATATCAAGATGCTCAGGATACTCTGCATTAATCATAAACAGGATAAGATCAACGTTTCGTACTGCGGATAAAACCTCACGACCACGACCTTTACCATCTGCAGCACCAGTGATAAGACCGGGTAAATCCAAAACTTGAATATCTGCACCGTTATACTTCATCATACCTGGGATTGCATCAAGAGTTGTAAAATCATAAGAGCCAACACGACTCTCAGCACTAGTTAGTTGATTTAGAAGAGTACTTTTTCCAATACTTGGAAAACCCACAAGGCCAATGGTTGCATCGCCTTGTTTTTTAATGGCAAAACCTTTACCCTTGGCACCTTGGCTTTTACGTTTTTCAACTTCAGAGCGAAGCCTTGCAATCTTTGCCTTAAGTTTTCCAATATGGCGTTCTGTAGCCTTATTTTTCTGAGTATTAAATATCTCTTCTTCGATATCTTTTATTTGTTTTTCAATATCTGATGTATCCATAATACTTCTTAAAACCTGTAATAAAGAAACTGTTTAATAAAAACAACTATAAACTAATATGTGTACCTGTTTCACCTTTGAATGCTTTATAGCCTTTGTCAACATGAGATATAATTACTTTTTTACCACCAGATTCAAGAAAACGAATCGCTGCAAGAACCTTAGGACCCATACTTCCCTCTGGAAAATGACCTTGTTTGTAATATTTTTTAAGATCTGTTAATTTAATTTCATCCAATGCTTTTTCATTGGATTTACCATAATTTAAATATACTTTTTCAACATCAGTAAGAATCAAAAGGATATCTGCACCGATTTGCTCACCAAGTTTCTCAGATGCAAGGTCTTTATCTATTACTGCTTCTAACCCATCAAGACCCCATCCTTCTTTTTCAATTACAGGCATACCTCCACCTCCAGATGCAATTACAATTATTCCATCATCCATTAATTTTTTAATGATTTTTCCTTCAACTACTAAAGTAGGATCAGGGCTTGGAACAACCATTCTCCAGCCGTCTTTGAATTTTTTAAAATGATAACCCTCCTCTTGCATATCATCAATCTCATCATCACTATAATAAGGACCGATAGGCTTTGTAGGATTCTTAAAAGAAGGATCATCTTCATTGACTAAAACCTGAGTGACAATTGCTACAACAGAGCGCTTTGCATCTGCTTTTTTCAAAGCATTAGATAAACATTGTTGAACCATATAACCGATAAGACCCTCGCTTTCAGCAACACAGATACCTAGAGGCATTGCAGGAGTGACATCACGTGCTAAATCATTCTGTAAAAGTATAGCACCTACCTGTGGACCGTTACCATGAGTAACAACTATATCATAGCCATCCTGAATGATTTTAACAAGATCTTTTGATATCTCACGAGTATTTGCAAACTGCTCATGAATGGTACCTTCCTGATCTTCTTTGATAAGAGCATTTCCACCAAGAGCAATGACTACTTTCTTACCCATAATAACAAAACATGGAAGTAGAACAGCTATATAAAAACTTATAACCATGTAATATAATGAATAAAATGCAATGAATTTTGAAATAGAACAAAAAAACCTCGTAGAAACACTCAAAAAAAGAGGATATATAAAAACAAAACCAGTTGAAGAAGGATTTCTAAAAACACCTAGAGAACTATTTTTACCAGATAACCTTAAAACAAAAGCATATATAGATACACCTCAGCAAATAGGAAAAGGTCAAACCATTTCAGCACCACACATGGTTGCAATAATGTGTGAAAAACTAGATCTTAAAGAAAAACAGAAGATACTAGAAATCGGAGCAGGCTCAGGATATCATGCAGCAGTTGTTTCAGATATAATAGGAGAAAAAGGACATATATATACTATAGAGCGCTTTTCTAATCTTGCAGAAAATGCAAGAATAAATCTTAAAAAAGCAAACATTACAAATGTTACTGTAGAGCTAGGAGATGGATCGGAAGGACTTAAAAAATATGCTCCTTATGATAGAATTTATGTTACATGTGCAGCACCTAGTATACCAAAACCATTAATCGAACAACTAAAAGATCCCGGTAAAATGCTAATACCAGTTGGAGGAACAATTTGCACATTATATCTTTTAGAAAAAATCAATGGAAAAATAAAAAAAGAAGAACATGGTGGATGCGCTTTTGTACCACTAATAGGAAAATATGGACACTAAAGTTTATAACCAATATCTCTTAAGAATTTTTTACGCCAAGCAATCTCTTCTTTGTTTTCAACGCCCTTAGGACTGAAACCATCAATAACACCTAGTATCCCACGGGCTTTCTCACCTTTATTTTTTGACTCAGCAATCACTACTTTTGTAGGATTTGCAGTTGCACAAAAAATTCCACATACCTCTGGTATATTTTGGATATTATTCAAAACATTTAAAGGAAAAGCTTCTTTCATAAAAACAATAAAAGAGTGCCCTGCAGCAATATTTTCAGCATTTTTAATTGCTATTTTTTTAAGCTCGGAATCATTTCCTTCACATCTTATTTTACATGAAGCACTTGCCTCACAGAAAGCAACAGCAAACTTTGCAGAGGAAACACTATTTAACATTGCTTCATAAATATCTTCAACTGTTTTTATAAAATGACTCTGACCAAGTATAAAATTCATATCATCTGGTTTTTCAATATTAACAGTTTTAAGCTCTATATCCCCCATACTATCATACCTCATTTAATTGTGATTAAGAAAGCCTTATTTAAAAATAATGTATCTTAGAAAAGCAGGTTTTATTTTTTAGTGTAATGTTTACTCCAGCGGACACGTCTAGGAACACGTTTTAGATCAATCATATTTTTTTGACACTTGTTTTTACAAAAATTAAAAACTGTACCATCTTTTTTGGCATAGATTTTTCCAGTACCTGGTTCAATTTCATTTCCGCAAAATGAACATTTTCTTCTTTCAACCATATAAAACCATGCCTCTTTATTTTATCGTGGTCCACCAATTGTTCTTGCTTCACGCTGTGTCTCACTAAGCATTAATATGTCACCAAGTTGAATAGGACCTGTCACGTTACGAGTAATTATTTTACCCTTATCCATTCCATCAAGTACTCTTACTTTTACCTGTGATGCTTCTCCAGCCATGCCTGTTCGGTCAATTATTTCAACAACTTCACAAGGTGTTCCTTCTGCAACCATTTTTCATCACTGTTTTTTAATTGATTCAATTTTTTTAACTATCGTTTCGATTCCGCCTTTTTCTTTACCTATGTTAAGTATTGCAACTGCTGCAGTGGTAACTTTAAGACCTGCAGAATTCCCAAGTTCCTGTTTACTTGGAACATAAGTGTAAGGTATATTTTTTTCCTCACAGAGAATTGGCATGTGTGCAAGGATTTCTTCAGGTGTTATATCTTCAGCCATCACTACTAGTTTTGCTTGTCCGCGTTCTACTTGTTTTGTTACTTCATTTGCACCTTTACTTATTTTCCCGTTATCTCGAGCTTTTTCTACAAGATCATAGGCTAAATCCTGTAACTCTTTTGGCGTTTGAAATTTTACATATATTGGCATCTTTTTTAGCCTCCTTATCTAAGCTTTCATAGATACACTCATATCTATTAAATCGTAAAGCCTTGAATGTAGGTCATATATAAAAGCTTTTTCAAGAAGTTTTACAGGGGAGTTTTTTCAACTTCAAGTCTGTCTGCTGTTGGATACTCCTCCACTATAAAACACTTGAAACCTTTGCTTTTTAATTTATCGCAGAGTTCTCCGATGATTACTATGTTTATCTCAAGTCTATTTTTTTCCTCATCTATATACATCTCTTGCTTTTCTATATTGAATTCTTCGGTTAAAAAGTTATAAATCTGCCAGGGGGTTTTATCTGGAGAAATAATAATTCCTTTTAGAATAGTTCCTTCATCTGTTATAACATGAATGTTTCTTGCAATATTTTTTGCTCTTCTTTTAATTCGATTTCTAAGTTGAATTCCATCTTTAAAAGAAGAAGAGCAAAAATGAACTCCAACATCAAAGTCTATAGATTCTTGTATAATACCATAAGCTGTTTCCTGGCTTTCTTTTACTGCAGAGGAAATATCATTTTTTACAGTAAAACCCTTTTGATTTAAAAAATCTGCATTTGTTTCAGAGTATTCAAGCTCGTTTAAATTAATCCATTTAATACCGACATTATCTGCCCATTTTACTAAAGATAAAATATCATTTGTTTTTCCAGGTATACTTGGTATCTCCAAGGCA
>CAZKUB010000321.1:0-1634 GCA_964555835.1 uncultured Thermoplasmatales archaeon | reverse complement strand
AATTTTCATAAAGCTCGCAGTCATTTTTGTTTTCAAATTTCAAACAACCGCTATTTGATTGATTTAGATTAGGGTCATATAGGGGACAAGTTAAACACGGTTTGTTTGGTCTCTGATAGTTATCTCTTTTGTAATTAAAAAGCCTGTTTCTAACGTGAGTCCATAAAAAATTTTCTAATGGTCTTTTATTGTCGTAGTTTTTAAGACCTTCTAGAGCAAAGACCATAATTTGTTGTTTCATATCTTCTATGCTATGATAGCCAAACTTAAATTTATATGCTAAATTTTTGCTTATATTTTCAACAGCATTAAGAAAATCTTGCTCTAATACTTTAGAAAAATTATTTTGTTTCTTGTTGAGTTTTGTCTTTTTCTTCTGTACTATTTTCTTTTTCATTAATCAATTCTTGAATCGTTTTAGATTGAGTGGAATTTAAATCGTTTTCTATAAATAGATTTTCTTTAGCTGTAATTTTTAAACAACTATTAACAAAATTATCAATATCCATATGAACACCTTGCGTTTTTATATCAATATGATATAATACACTAAAGTTTACTCTTGTCAAAAAGGAAATTAAAATGGCTAATTATAAAAAATGGACCGATCCTGAAATTCAATTTATTAAAGAAAATGCTTTAACTATGAACGATCAAACTTTATCAGTAAAACTAAGTCAAATGACCGGAGAAAATATTAGCTTAGCTATGATAAGAAGACAAAGAAGAAAATTAAGTGTAGTTAAAAAAAGAGGAAGGCCGTCCAAAAAAAGTTTTATACAAAATCAAGAAATTATCTAATAAATAACATTTGATTAAGAACAAAAATAGTCACTAACATTAGCTGGTTCTCCGTTAATCAATCCGTCTCCAACAGCACTAGCATTTACTGATGTTGGTACTGTGTCGCTTTGAGTAGCATAAAGCCAATAACCAGCGTTTGTTCCGCCACCCTTGTAATACGCAGCCTTGTACCACTCATTTTCTGTGGGAATATAGTAGTTAGCATTACTTTCTTTAGGAATAGCACTGCCGCCAGTAGCCGTGCCAAGATTGTAAGCTCCAGTATTCTGTGGGGCGGTTGCTGTGCTATCAGTTGTGCTGTAGGTTAATTTCCCGTTGTGTAGCCAGTTGCAGTAACGAGCACAACGAAACCAGTTAACAAAAACTACGGGTTTGTTGCCCATATTGGTTTTGGTTACATATTTGCTGCCATTGGCGTTACCAGAAAGGAGGATTATTCCACCGCGAGGATCAATAGTCATGCTGTTGCTGTATATACCTTGAGGGTTGATTCCTTGTGGGTCTACACTATTTAAGAAAAGAGCATATTCACAGTTGGTAACAGAATACTTACCGACAAGGTAATTGGTGCTTACGCTTCCGTAGCCGTTAGTGTCAGCAACATTATTAGCATCTGCCACAACCACAAAGTTAGAAAGATTTAAAGGATTAAGGGAACTTGATAGACGAAAACCGACGACGCTGACCTCGTACGACGGGGCGGACGTGAACCTGAATGCGGACGACACATTGGACGCGACGTTGACCCAGCCGCCGCCCCGGATCCCACGAGACGAGCCGGAAACGCCATTGAGATCGTTCCACTCAAACACATTTCCGCTCTGATCATA
>CAZKUB010000320.1:0-2163 GCA_964555835.1 uncultured Thermoplasmatales archaeon | reverse complement strand
GTTACGTAGTACCTGTCCTCCGCCTTCACCATATGAGCCATCTATTTCAAGCAAATATCATCACCAGTTTTTTTTATGATATTATATTATACAAAATTTTAAAAGCTGCATTGCAGGATTGATTTTTGTTTTCTATTCTACTGCCTTTGAAGTTAAATTTTTTAACAAAAGTTTTTTCCCGGCTGGAAACCCCGATGTATACAAGACCTACAGGTTTTTCAGAAGTACCACCTGTGGGACCTGCGATACCTGTTGTACTAATCCCGATATCTACATTTGCTTTTTTACGTATATTTTCAGCCATTGCCTCTGCAACAGGCATACTTACTGCACCATGTTCTTTTAAGGTCACCTCAGAAACACCTAACAGCTCTATTTTTGCTTTGTTACTATATGCTACGACACCCGTATCAAAAAATTTCGAGCTTCCGCTAATATTTGTAAAACTATGTGCTATAATACCACCAGTACAGGACTCAGCAGTAGATACTTTTAATTTTTTTTCTTTAAGAATATCCGATATTTTTTTTATCAGTTTTTCATCGATCAACTATGTTTCCTCGTAATTACAATAATATATTTAGGGTTAATAAGTTTAAAGACGAAAAAGTCGAAACAGTTAAATAAGATTTATTATTATCTATATATTATATAGATTATATAGGGTATATGGTCTAACGAAGACGTGAGGAGGAGAAAAAAAGATGAAAAAGAAATTGTTTATAATAGGCATAAGTATAGTACTATTAGTAGGAATGTTAAGCGGATGTGTCGAGGAAGAAGAAGATGATGATGATGAAGTGCTGTTAGACGCAAGTTTTACTTGGACTGCTGAGGATCTGACGGTAACCTTTGATGCTACAGGATCAGAAGGCGAAATTGTCGAATACTCATGGGACTTTGGTGATGGAACAACAGCTATTAGTGAAGAGCCAATCCATGAATATGAATATGATGATTATGGTACCTACATAGTTACTTTGGTTGTAAATGATGGTACTGAAGATAGCGAAGATACTGCTGAGGTAACTCTTGAGGAAGAAGTACCACCAGCAAACCCACCAACAGTTGAACTAGAGTTGTCTGAGGGTATTGTAAATAACACTGTTACAAATGGAACTACCGTAACTTTTACAGCTAATGTTGCAGAAGGAGCTGCAAATGTTAGTGAGACCGGCTATGCATGGTACATAGATGATGTTTTGCAGGATGAAAACGCATCTACATTTGAATACACCTTTGATGAAATAGGATACTTCGTCGTAGAAGTAGTGGTTACAGATGATGATGGTCTTACCGGTGAAGCTTCTGTAGAAATAACTGTTGAAGAACTTGATGAAAATGGCAACGGCAATGGCGAAAATGAGGAATAAATAGACACGAAACAAAGATAAAATAATATAAAATAAACAAACACGCAGGATTAAAAAAATATACTCCTGCAAAACTATTTTTTTTATTTTTTTTTAAGCATCAACTATTATATAGTTAATTCTTTATGCACTTTTCAATAAAAACTAGTCCCGTGGTGTAGCGGTCAATCATGTTGGCCTTTGGAGCCAGCGACCCCAGTTCGAATCTGGGCGGGACTATAAATCTTTAGATTTGTAAGTATGTTTATATAAGAAATCTGTATTTAGGGAAAAATACTTTTATCTGCTCCCGTAGTGTAGTCCGGCCAATCATTCTAGCCTTTCGAGCTAGCTACCCGGGTTCGAATCCCGGCGGGAGCATTTTTTCACTTTTTTTTCCTGTAGAACAAAAAATTAAAATGTATTTTTCTACTGAAATTTGAAAAAAGTTATTATGCCTGCCAGGTTTAACACCTTATTCACCCTTCTACTCATCAATGAAATAGGATACGAGTGTTACAACACAAGCTCCCTATATATTTTTGTATAAAACAATTTCTTTTGTTTTTTAGTCACTTTGAAACCATAATTCTCATATATAATTTGAGCAATAGATCTATTAGTATTGCTAGAAGTGTAAAGTCTAAAATATTTTTTATTATAGCCTCTAGCAACATTTATAGAATGCTCGAGTAGTTGTTTTCCAATACCTTTATCTCTTTGTTTGGGATCAACACAGAACCATGCCAGCCAGATTGCTTCATTTCCATCTTTTTTATGTATGCAAATACCTATTGTTCCAACAACTTCA
>CAZKUB010000319.1:0-9446 GCA_964555835.1 uncultured Thermoplasmatales archaeon | reverse complement strand
TAATCTTTTGAATATCAAAACTTGCAACTTCTACAGTTATTTTAGAAATCGGTAGAAGTTTTTTCAACTTTTCAACAAGTCTGATATGACTATCAAGCTTATGTTTAATGCTTGGAGCAAGCCAATCCTTTTCACATTTACGACTATTGAAACGTGGCTGCCGATACCATAAACGATTCCTACGGTTACGTCTATACATAAGTTTTTCTAAAATTTTTTTAGATATATCAGTTCGCAATTCAACCTGTCCTGATATGAGCTCCTTCTTTTCTGTCGTTGCAGAAAAACCAACAAACTGGTATCCTGCATCTACTCCAAGCGTGATTGGTTGTGTATTGTTTTCACAATCCCATAACAGTTGTATAGTGAATGGTTTACGGCTTACAACTTTAGCTTTTTTGTCTTCTAATAGATGCCGTGCTTTTGTTGGTTTGCATGGCATTAATGTTTTTCCATTTTTGTTAATTACATACACATTGACTTTAAGTCCGCCTGTATGTTGGCGTTGGTTCTCTTCGGAGCTGTTAGAAAAAGTTTTTAAACTATGCACACTGGGATGTTGTTCCCTGTTTAATGCATAGTCACAGTTGCCACGAACTAGAGAAGTATTCGTGGGTGTGTATGTATTTCTTGTTTCTAACTTCTGCATAATGTTCTTATGCCTCCTAATCAACTCTTACGTTGCCTGTTACCAGACAAGCCACCTAATTCAGTGGATGGTAGTTGACAGCATCTATACAACTATCACATAAAAGCCGTCCTTCAACGTTTTTAAGACTTGGTGAAAGTGCTCCGCAGTCCTCACATTTACCTGAGAAAACCTGCTTTTTGTAAAACATCTCATCACGAACAATTATATCATACCATTCACGTGATATCTCATGAAGAATCGGCGATATACGTGATATATCTTTTTGAGTGATTATTCCTATAAGTTCATCCTTTTCAACTACAGGCAAACGTCTTACATTACATTTACCCATGGTCTTCATAGCTTCCTCAAGACTGACATAGGGGTCAATTATAATAACAGGCGTGCTCATTATTTCCCCTGCTGTGACTTGTTCAGGTTTTTTCCCCTCGGCAACAACCTTTTTTATAATGTCACTTTCTGTTAAAATACCAACAAGCAGGTCTTCTTTAGTGACCAATACGTTTCCTATTTTTCTTTTTTTCATAATCTTTGCAGATTCAAGTATTGATATTTCTGGTTGTACTATCGCAAGATTGGTTTTCATCGCCTCTTTTACAATTACTTCTTTACCCACGGCTTATCTTTTCTCCCTTGATACAAAAACATTTTTTTTGTCAAGCCAAATCATTAATAACTTTCACGGTATTATATATTTTGTATAAAGATTATGTCTGCAAGTCAATATGAAAGAGAACTAAAAGCAATTCTTGCTGGGGAAAATAAAACACTTGAAAAAATAACTAAAACATGTTCATTAATTGAAAAAGATAACTATTTTAAAATTAAAAATAAACCTTTTGCGGTTATAAGAGCTGCAGGATCCCTGGGGGTGGATCTTGTTGCAACCCGTGGAGACATCTCATTTTTAACAGAAGTAAAAACAAGTATCGTTGATACTCTTCATTTTAGCAGCATGGGTGGAAAACCTCAGAAACAAGCAGAAAACATGCAAAAAATCTGTGAAAAAACCAAGTGTTTACCGATTTATGCTTTTAGAACAAAAGGTGTCAGAGGTGACTCATGGCGTATATTTACTCTTGAATTAAAAGGACTTGAAGGTCGAACAAATGTTGTTCACCGTCGTCTTCCAAAAATTAAAAAAAGCAAAAACGGTAATTTCGTGATGAAATGGGATGAAGGCATGCCTCTATCTGATTTTATTTTTTATCTTTGTAACGATTAAATATATTAGCTGCGTGGTCTTAGTTTTTTCTTCACTTTCTTTTTCTAATTGAGCTATCTTGTAATAATTTCTTTTCATAAAAAAATGAAAAAACAATACAAAACTTTTTAGCATCTTTCCATATTCATCTATGCTGATTAAGATGAAAAAAATGCTTATTGCTTATGACGGATCGGAAGCTTCAAAAAAGGCAGTAGAAATGGTTAAAAAGTGTGTAAATAAAGAAGATGAAGTAACGCTTCTAACAGTGGTTCCAGCAGAACTTTCTGAATCTTCTTTTACTAAAATGCTTCTACCAACAATAGACTTAAGTAACATTGTAAAAAGCGGTAGTTTTAAAGATAAAGCCGCAGAGTCTTTAAAAACAGTTGTCAAAGAAATGCAATACAATGTAGCAAAGGTAAATGTAGCTGTAGAAAGCGGGGACCCTGCAGATGAAATACTTATAAGTGCAAAAAAAGCAGATGCAGATATAATCGTATTAGGATACAAAGGATACGGTAAAGAAGGAAGATTTTTACTAGGCAGCGTCACAGATAAAGTAGTAAGACATGCTGGTGTATCAGTACTAGTTGTTAGATAAAAAAATTTATTACAACCTTCTTGTTCTTCTATTTTTAAAATTATGCATCCAGTAAATGATATCCGGGGGAGTAAAAGCTCTTATCTTACAGATAAAAAAATAGTTTTAGCAGTAACAGGTAGCATTGCTGCAATTGAAACAATAAAACTTTCTCGTGAGCTGATAAGACACGGTGCAGAAATAATCCCAGTGATGACAAAATCTGCTACAAAAATAATTCACCCTGATAGCCTATGGTTTGCAACAGGAAAAAAACCAATAGTTGAGCTATCCGGGGATACAGAACATGTAAACTACTGCGGCCGTGTTAAAAAACCCGCGGATCTTTTACTAATCTGTCCATGTACAGCAAATACTATTTCAAAAATCACTCACGGGATAGATGATACATCTGTCACTACTTTTGCAACAACTGCAATTGGCTCAAAAATACCAATAATCCTAGTTCCTGCAATGCATCTTTCTATGTATGAGCATAAAATAGTTCAAGAAAACATTAAAAAACTAGAAAAAACAGGGATAATTTTCATTAAACCAGATATCGAGAAAAACAAAGCTAAACTTCCAAACATAGAAAAAATAGCTGCAAAGGTTATATCAAAAGCGGGTGAAAAAAAACTTTCAGGTAAAAAAATACTAATAATCGGTGGACCAACCGCAGAGCCTGTTGATGATATACGAATTATTACAAATAAAAGCAGTGGAAAAACCGCAGTAGAAATTGCAAAAAATGCTTTTTATATGGATGCAAAAGTTGATTTATGGTACGGACGAGCTTTTTGTAGGCCACCGGGATACATTAAAAAAACAGATTTTACAACTGTTGATGATTTACATAAACTTGTAAAAACCAAGGATCTTACAATCTATGATATAATAATTGTATGTGCAGCAATATCTGATTACAAACCAATAAAACATAAAGGTAAAATCCCATCAGGTGAAAAAAACCTAGTTTTAAAATTCAAACCTACTACAAAGATAATTCCTTTAATCAGAAAAAAAGCACCTCGGACAAAGATAGTTGGTTTCAAAGTTGAAGACAGATCTGATAAAATAAAGATAAAATCAATGAATCTTTTAGAAAAATACAATCTAGATTTTGTAGTTGGAAATACAGTTTCTGGCTTTGAATCTGATACAAACAATATCATTATTTTTGATAAAAAAGGTAAAAGTTTTTCAAAAAAAGGAAAAAAAGAAAACCTTGCAATGTTTATACTAAAAACCATAAAATAATTCGTCTATGAGGAAATAATAAAATGAACGCTCTTGCTTTTGCACCAGGTCATATAACTGGTTTTTTTGAACCTGTTTATCACCCAGCAGATCTGAGCCGATGCGGCTCTCGTGGTGCTGGAGTAAACATTTTATTTGGCGCTTACTCCCAAGTAACAGTTAATAATAGTACAAATAAATCAATAGAGATTTTTATAAATGGATGCAAATCACCGGCGCCTGTGACAGCTCTTGCATTAAATTTTTTAATAGGAGACAATCCTCTTAATATAACTGTTAAAACTCGTTTGGATTTACCTATGGGTCAGGGTTTTGGTATGAGCGCAGCAGGTGCTCTTAGCACTTGTCTTGCTACTGCTAAAATATGTGGTCTTCCTAATTCAGAGGCCCTACGCGCTTCTCATTTTGCAGAGGTAAACCTTGGCACAGGACTAGGAGATGTGATATCTTCTTTTTTTGGCGGATTTGAAATAAGAAAAAGCCCAGGGCTACCCCCCTGGGGTTTAATAGAGCATATACCTGGTAATTATGATATAGTCTTATGCATTATTGGTAAAAAGATTAATACTAAAAAGATTTTAGTTGACAAAAATTTAGGACCAAAAATCTCTGAATATGGAAAACTTTGTACTAAAAAAATACTTGAAAACCCCTCTGTTGAAAACCTTTTTTCTCTTTCAAAGTTTTTTACAAATAAGACGGGTCTTGGATCTAAAGCTGTAATTGATGCGATAAATGATGCTAATAATTACGGTATGAGCAGTATGTGTATGCTTGGAAATAGTGTTTTTGCAATTGGTAAAACAGAAGATTTAACTAAAGTATTATCTAAATACGGACGGGTTTATGTAACCGGTGTTGACGGTATAGGCTCTAGAATACTTAAATAAATGTTTTTATTTATAGCTTGTCTGTTTGTCCTTTAGCAAGTTTTATTAAATTTTTTTCTCCATCCTCTGGACCCTTTGCAAAAAGAACATTTCCTGCGTCAATTCTTGTTTTTTTAGTAGGCCCATAAAGCCATTTGTCACCATGTCTCATAGCTATAACCCACATTCCTGTTTCACTTGCAAGTTTCAACGTACCAAGTGTTTTTCCGCATAAAACACTCTCAGGTTTAACTTCAACTCTTGTAAATACAACGTCTGATTCTCTAAGGCTCATTTTTATTACTGGGTGAAGCTCTACATCTCTAAGCTCTACATCAGCTAGTTCTAGGGCAGCATCTGCGATTTGCTCTGCAGCTTCAGCAAGATGTAAAATAGTAAGAGCATCTCGCACGCTTAATTTTTTATTTTTAACTTGTTCTAATGTTTTTCTCTGGATATTTTTATATAAAGCATCTATCAAGTGTTCTAAGTCATAGACTTCTTCTGCAATTGCTTTTTTATCATATAAAATCGATGAGTATGCTAGATCAATCATAAGCTCTGATTTATCTTTTATTTCAAGAACCATGTTTTCTACAGTTTTTTCTTTGCTCAATCAAGCACCTCCACTTTGCCGTGTAAAAACTTATTCAAATCCTTGTATCCTTCATAGGTTCCACGTGTTATAAGCCAGTCATCAGCTTTTATAACTATATCTGCTTGAGGATTATAAAGCCATAAATCCCCCCTGCGAATAGCAATTATTCTCATACCTGTCTCGGCTTCTACTTTTATCTCTCCTATTTCTTTATCACATGCATTTGATTCACTGGATACTTTCATTCTAAAAATTTGCTCATCTGCTTCTTTGAGAATCTTTGGAAGTATCGGTCCTTTTTTTTCTTCTTTTGATAGCAGGTTTACAATATCTCCCGCGGCATTTGATATAGACTCTGCAGCTTCTGCGATCTGTAATATCCCTGCAAGCTGCTCAGCATCTTCTTTGGTTCTTGCAGCCATCATTGCCATCATACGAATATCATAGTTTAGTTTATCCATTCTGACATCTAAGTATTTTACCTCTTCTGAGATTTCATCATTGTCAAATAATGCCGCTGAATAAGCAAGATCAATTATAAGCTCTGATATATCTTTCATCTCAGTAAGAAGATTTTTTACAGGAGTGGGCTCATATTCAAGCTCAGTGAATTCTTCTTTTTTCCATTTTTCTTTTGATGTTCTCTGAAGCCTTCCAAATATATTCCTACGTTTTTTTTCTTTTTCAGACATATCTCATACTCCAAAAAAACCTAATATCATAAATAAAAATATAACACCCATTATATCTGCAGCAGTTGTAACCACAGGTGCAACCATGTCATCAGGGTCAAGACCACGCTTAAACGAAATAAAAGCAGTAAGAATACTAAACACTGCAACAACGCAGATAAGTAAAAAACCGGTTAATACAAAGATACCAACAAATGTTGTCAAGGCAAGCTCCTCTGTTGCAATATTACTAAATACCACCACATAATAAATAACTATCGCAAGGATAAAATATGTTATAAAACCAAGCAGTACAGAAATAAATAAATTCTGATGCATCTCTTTGTCTTTTAAGCTAATACTTATATATCCTACATGTAAACCTGAGGCAAGTCTTGCACCAAGTATACTACCAATGTTTCCTGCGATACTATTAATCACAGGTATAGATACAAGAAGTATAGGTAGGCTGACAAGCATTTGTTCTCTGCTTTGAAGAATTTGGCCTGCAAAAACTCCTATTAAAGCCACAAAAGTCAATACCGGCAGTCCATGTATAACAATTTTTTTCCAACTATATATCATGGAAACACCCCTATGACAAACAATGCACTGCCAAAGATACAGATAATCGTAATTATGTCACCAAATGTTGCAAGAGCAGGACCTGTTATATTATCAGGATCCCAACCACGGCGAAATACTAGATAAATAATGATAATAGTAAGTAAAGTTAGAATAAAACCAGAAATTATCCCTGCTAAAACAACAATTAAAATTAGTTGTACAGGATCTGGATTGACACCAATAAAAAGAGATGTTATATAAGCAAGAATGCCAATTGAAAATGAAACCAAAAAACTAAGAGCTATAGTACCAATTATATTTTGTTTAAGCTCATCATTATATAAATTTTCTAAGTTGATAACACCAAGATGATATGCAGAGCCAAGTCTAGAGCCAAGCGCTGTGTTAATGTTCCCACGCATATCAATAACCGCAGGAATTATAATCAAAAGACCAGGTATTTTTTCAAATAAATCAATCATTAAACCAAGAGCCAAACCTGCGACCATTGCTCCTAAACCACAAATTATGAGTAGGGGGAGGCTCTGATGAATCATTTCCTTGCGATACATAACTTACTGCCTCCATTTTTTTATTTCACTCCTTTAACTTATACTGTTACAGATAACATGATCGATATCTTTCTAAAACCATATCTGTATGTTCTTGTATCCTTTTAAGATTTTTTACATCTTTTTTAGGCTTAAATAAATGTTTGAAACGACCCTGATGTTTTATCCATTCTTCAACTGGTTTTGGTTTAATTTTTTTCTCAATAATGAGTTTGCTTTTTCCGTTAAACGTCATTTTCTCGTTTTCATACTCATATAAAAGCCATGCACCTGTTTCTACGGCAAGTATCCCCATGTCTACGGTTTTTTCCATAGGAAAACGCCAACCAGGGGGGCATGGTGCAAAAATCTCTATATATTTTGGTCCTTTGATACTTTTTGCTTTTTTGACTTTGTTATATAGATCTTCAGGGTAACTTATACATGCCTGTGCCGCGTAGGGTATATGATGAGCACGGATTATATCGCCCATTTCTTTTCTTGATTCTTTTTTTCCGCCAACTGTGGTTGTAGTCCACGCTGCGTAAGGTGTTGCACCACTGCGTTGAATTCCAGTATTTGAATATATCTGATTATTATAGCAAATATAAATGAAGTTTGTCTGCCGTTCAAGTGCCCCTGAAAGTGCTTGAATACCTATATCATATGTTCCACCGTCACCTGCCCATGCAACAACTGTTGTATCTTTATTACCCTGCATGCGAAGACCTGCTTCAACGCCTGAAGCACCTGCGGCTGCTGCTTCAAATGCGATGTTCATAACAGGAATATCAAAACTTGTATTTGGATAAAGGCTCTCAATTACTGCAGTACAGCAAGCTGGAGCAATCATCATAGCGTTTTTCCCAATTGCTTTAAAGACCAATCTTAATGCAATTGTAGCAGGGCATCCTGGACATGCAGCATTACCTGAAAGTATGCATTCAGTATCTGGTAAATCCTTGATTGCCATTTTAGCTTTTCACCTCCTCAAAACCATACCATGCTTGGGTTTTTATTTTTCCTTTTATTGCTTTTTTACACATATCCTCAACATGTTTATAGGTAACATCTTTTCCGCCTAGACCTGCAATAAAACCTGTTAGTTTAGCATCAGTTTTTCCATATAACGCTGATTTTATTTCAGTAAACACTGCTCCTTCATACCCGCATGAAATATTTCTATCGATTACTATTAAATCTGCTTTTTTTGAAAGCTTTAAAACTTCTTCTTGTGGGAAAGGTCTTAATACTCTTAAACGTGCAAGACCAATCTTAATACCTTCTTTTCTAAGTTTATCAATTGCAACTTTGCTTTCTGCACCAATTGCACCTGTTGCAATAAGAATATGCTCTGCACCTTCACATCTGTATTTTTCTAAAAAATCCCCATGAAATCTTCCAAATTTCTTTTTGTATTCAGCTGCAATTTCAGGAATAAGCCTTTTTGCATTCATGTGGGCTTTTTGCATTGCATATCTTACTTTTTCATAGTCTTTTGCCATTATAATATTTCCAAAAGTAATAGGGTTTTTTGTGTCAAGTTTCCATAGTGGTTTATATTTAGGCAGGAAACTATCTATTTCTTTCTGGGTTGGGATATCTGCAGGCATACTAGTATGAGACAAAATAAACGCGTTGTAGTTTATCATCACTGGAAGAGCAACATCTTTATGCTCACCAAGCTTGAATGCCTGTATAATTGTATCAAAGATTTCCTGATTGCTACTGCAGTAAAACTGTATCCAACCTGTATCCCTCTGACTTATTGAATCATTTTCATCAGGCCAGATGTTCCAACCAGGTCCTACCACACGGTTAATATTACACATAATAACTGGAAGTCTTGCAAGTGCAGCCCAGTGAAGCATTTCATGCATTAGAAGAAGACCGTGTGAAGAGGTCCCAGTAAATGTTCTAACACCGGTGGCTGCAGCTCCGATACAGGCACTCATTGCGGAATGCTCACTTTCAACACAGATATATTCGCCTTTGTATTCTCCACTTGCAACATAATTTGCAATACCCTCGACTAGTGTTGTCTGAGGTGTTATCGGGTATGATGCAACAACATCAGGTTTTGCCATAACCGCGGCTTTTGCAGCTATATAATTTCCGGTATCAATCATAACAGTCATTATTTTTTCACCTCTCTTTCCATAGTTATTGCTTTAACCTTACATACATTTGCGCAAATTCCACATCCTTTACAGTAATCCATGTCAATTCTTATTGTGCCATCTTTGTTTTTTTTCACAGTCCCTTCCGGGCAAAAAATCCAGCATCTAAGACATTTTACACATTTATCTTTATGAAATATTGGTTTCATGGTTCTCCATGAGCCTGTTTTACCCATTGCACCTTCTTTTGGATAAGAAATACTTGTAACTACTTTGTATTTTTTACTCAAAAGTTCACCTCCACCTCGTCATATGCATCCTGGGCTGCTTTTACGTTTGACTTTCCTTGTTCACCTTTCCATTTATTTTGT
>CAZKUB010000318.1:0-1776 GCA_964555835.1 uncultured Thermoplasmatales archaeon | reverse complement strand
ACAGGCTTGCAAGTAGGCTCTGCAATATGCCTAGATTGGATAACAATCTGAAATAGAATATCGTCCAGACGGTATGACAAAACCTATCGGTAAAAGAAGATCTTGCCGTTAAGAGGATACTACTCACTCCTCAGATCTTCTTTTTTTTCGCCTTTTCTTAAAAACGCAAATCCAAAACATAATAACAAATAAAAAATGAACGGAAGCAGTAGCAGTCTTCTGTAATAGGCTATTTAAAACTTTATACTTTTCCGGAACTGAACAAAAAGAAGATAATAAAATAGCCATAAAGATTTACTTATAAGATTGTGGATTTAAAAAATATAGAAGCTTCGTGTGCTATAATAGGATGGAATAATAACATGAAATTATATGAAACACCGAGAAAACCCCGCCCGCTTGCCCCGAGGATGAATTGGCAAAATAAATACAAAAACAATTTGACAAAGACTAAATATGATAGTATATTGAGTGTAGGATACTATCATCTAAGGAGAGTAAATGTACAAAACGCAATCAAATCAATTACGAAATTTAGACAAAAAACAATATAAATTGTTGCAACGATTGTGTTGGCATTCTGCTCGTTTATACAATGTAGGATTATATACTATTAAGCAACAATTCTTTGAAACAAAAACCTACTTACCATATCCTCAAAATTATCATTACTGTAAAACAAATGAAAATTATCAAATTCTACCTTCTGTAATAGGACAGCAAACTTTAAAAATTGTAGATAGAAGTTTTAAATCTTTCTTTGGTTTGTTAAAAGCAAAGAAAAAAGGCAAGTATGAATGTAGAATTTCTATACCGAAATATTTATCGAAAGATGGGTATTTTCAATTAACAATTCCTAAAAATGGGTTTCAAATTAAAGATAATAAATTGTATGTTGGAATTTCAAGACAACTTAAAGAAGAAACTGGATTAAAGAATATTGTTTTAGATTTTCCAACACAAATAAACAAAGATAAAGTACAAGAAATAAGAATCATTCCCCAACAAAAAGCAGCATTTTTTAGAATGGAGGTGGTTTATGAAGTAGAAGAAAAAGATTTGAAGTTAAACAAAGAAAATGTTTTAAGTATTGATGTTGGTTTGTCTAATCTTGCCACTTGTTACAATGTTTCTAATAATAGGGCGTTCATTTATGATGGACGAAGAATCAAATCAATTAACTATTATTGGAACAAACAAAATGCAAGATTGCAATCAATTAAAGACAAACAAAATATCAAAAGTTATACAAAAAAACAGTTTGTATTAAAAAGAAAAAGAGAAAACAGAATTAAGGATATTATAAGAAAAACAGCAAAAAATATTCTTGATTATTGCATTGAAAATGATATTGGAACTATAGTTGTCGGACACAACAAAGGATGGAAACAAGAAATAAATATAGGAAAAAGAAATAATCAGAATTTTGTGCAAGTTCCTTTTGGGTATTTGATGTCTATGTTAGAATCAAAATGTCAAGAATATGGATTACGATATATAGAAACACAAGAATCACATACATCTAAATGTTCTTGTATCGACAATGAAGAAGTAAAACATCATGATGAATATGTTGGTAAAAGAGTAAAAAGAGGCTTGTTTAAGAGTAAGGATGGAATTTTAATTAATGCAGATGTGAATGGTGCAGTTAATATAGCAAGGAAATCAAAAGTAACTGCAATACAGTTTAATACTGTTAAGCAGATAAAGGGTATTGTGCATATCCTAAACGAATAAGGGTTGCATAAACCAAACTTCGTTTGAAGCCTCGTGAGC
>CAZKUB010000317.1:0-2271 GCA_964555835.1 uncultured Thermoplasmatales archaeon | reverse complement strand
TAAGCGGATGCATTGGAGATAAAGAAGGTAGTGAAAATAATCCAAAAGTTATGAACCTAGGAGATTCAGTCACCTATGGAGATACCAAAATTACTTTTTTATCAGCTGCTTGGGAAACAGTTACAATGACGTCGACTTATCATATGTATGTTTTAAGGGTTGCGGGTGAAAATATGGGTTCAGCAAACGAATCATTTTATGTAACAATAACAAAGTATGAAATGGCTAACGGATATACATATTCAGAGTCTCGATGGAGTTATTTTAATCTAAAACCTGGAGCTTATAAAACAGATATTATTCAAAGTAGACATGACTTAATTGATAGAGATTTCTTACCCGTATCTAAAATTTATATAACAATTGATACAGTTTCCGGTCGCAACATGCCTCACGAAAACCCAGTTTACATAATATTAAATGTTTAAACTTCTAAATCGAAATCATATATGGTGAGATAATAAGTGAAAAAGTAAAAACATGAAACTAATAAAGAAAATAAAGATATGGTATTGGAAAAATCTTAAAAATTATAGTTTATCACATAGACTTAAAAGAAAAAGCATGAAAAAGTTTAATAAACTTTATGGTAAATTTATAGTGGAGAAAAGAAGACATCCAAATAGAACTGAACTTGGAAGAATAATAATTAACGCAAGTCATCATACATGTCCTGTCAAAGGGAAAAATTCCAAAAAATGGATGAGAGGAGAAAAAGGGCATCAGATAAGACAAAAGATAAGAGAATATCTTTTTAATAGAAAAGGATTGGATTTTAAAAAGAGGTAAAAATAAAAAAACCACAACAATTTTACATGGCATGTTAATTTTATAAAAGAATAGTTGTTTTGAAATAGTAGTTTTGAGGAATAAAAATGGCTGGTGAATTTTTCCTAGTTGTTGCAGGTGTTGCATCTATTCTTCTAACACTTCTTTTATTAAAAGGGCGATATAACAACCGGCTAATTAAAAATAAAAAAGAAAATAGTTTGGTAAGAACAATAGTTTTTTCAGTATTTGTCATCATTGTTATAGGTTCGATTTCAATATCTGTTTATTATCTTTTAGATAATCAACATTCAGAGATTAAACAGGATATTCAGTCATTAGAAAATGAAATAGAAGAAACATTGGCTAATATTGGTAATTCAAATAGTAGGTTAAATAATCTAGAGTCAGAATTATTGCAGTATCAGAACTATTTAGAAGAAAATAATACTGAGTTAAATATGCTTAAAACAGGTAATGAATTTTTATTGCATAATCCAACATATGATGAAGCAGTAGCTTTTCTTGATATGTATAATAATGAAAATGTTTCGTTGGTTATAAAAAACGCAAAAAAACAAGGTATTCGTTGTGCATATGTGGTAGTAAGGCTTTCTGATGGAATTTATAGGTTGATAGGTTTTGATACAATTGATGAAGGTATGATATATTTTGAGCCAATTACTAATTATCGTGTGTTTCCAGAGGTTGGAGAATCCTATGCAGAATGTGTTCAAGGTAGACCATATTATAGTATGTTAGATGACACTATTATAGAACTATTGGTAGGGTGGTAAATGGTGAAATATATTGTTTCTGAGAAAAAAATCAAGTTTATTCTCAGCATCTGTATTTTGATATTATTAATTGTCTCTTTTAGCATATTATATACTACTTATCAATCAATATCTGAGTCAACTCAGGAAAAACAAATTTTTCAAAATAAATTAGATGAATATAAACAAGAACTAGCAAATGTAAATTCAGAAATATATTACATCAAAAATGAATTAATCAACACTAGAAATACATTAAATGTTACCTATGATGAGGTAGAATTACGTCGTTCAGATGGATTTTTTGAGATGTATAACCCAACACGTCAGGACGCAATAAATTTTATTACATTAGATAAAACAAGTAGGAAACGATATGATGAGGAAACATTTAATTGCGCTCATTTTTCTTTTGAAGTTAAAAATAACGCTGAAAGTGAGGGAATACGCTGTGCTTATGTTGTTGCAACTTTGAGGGACGGGGGTGCTCACGCTTTAGTAGTGTTTAATACAACAGATAGAGGGCTTCTTTTTATAGAACCGCAAAGTAATGAAATAGTTAATCTAGAAGTCGGGAAAGATTACTGGGCAGATTGTGTTGTTGTTAGATCACGTAGATATTATTATCCAAGAAATCGTGATAACATTGTGGAGGGTTTTGAGCTTTTCTGGTAAGAAAAAATAAATAATCTAAAATACGATTCGAAGAACCCCAGAATAATACTAA
>CAZKUB010000316.1:0-5295 GCA_964555835.1 uncultured Thermoplasmatales archaeon | reverse complement strand
GGTTTTGATTTTACAAAAATCAGTGATTGGTTTAAATTAGGCTCTACTTTCGGCTATTTCTTACTGATTTTTGGAATTGAGCTATTGCTTGTTTTTATTTATTTTAATATTAGAAACAAGATCTCAAATAAAAAAATAAAAGAATACAAAAAATGATAAAAGATGAATTCTATTCATAATATTATGTGGGAGGTGATAAAAAATTATCAAAGATGAATATACTTGCCCCATCTGCGGCACCCAACATGGTCTTGAAGATGCTCATGAATTTGAAGTCAAAGGGGAAACAAAGAAAATCTGTAAAGGCTGTGCCACGGCTGTGAAAGGAATAATCTAAAAAAATTATTTTTCTTTTTCATTGTTATTTTTGTAAAGCTTGGCTGCTTTCTCTGAAGAAGTTATAATTCCTTTTATCATAGCGCTACTAAATCCTTTGTGCTCCATTTCATTAAGACCTGAAATCGTACATCCCTCAGGTGTAGTAACTTTATCTATTTCCATTTCTGGATGATTTTTCATGTTTATTACAAGTCCTGCAGCACCTTTTGCGGTTTGTGCAGCCATAGGAATTGCTTCATATGGGTGAAAACCTATTTCTATTCCGCCCTGCGACGCGGCTCTTATAGCTCTTAGGAAAAATGCAACCCCGCATGCACCTAGAGCTGTTGCAGGTATCATCTGTTCCTCTCTAATAACAAAGGTTGTTCCTACATTGTTGAAAATATCCTTTGTAAGATTCATTGTTTTTTCAGATGCGTTTTCTGATGCTATACACGTCATTGATTCTCTGATACTTACTGCTATATTTGGCATTATTCTAACAGTTTCTATTTTTTTGTCTATTATCCTTAGGATCTCTTCAGTCTGTACTCCTGATACTACTGACAGTAAAATATGTTTTTCAGGTTTTAACTCTGATTTAATTTTTTTAAGCAAATCTTTAAGCTGCTGCGGGAGAACTGCGATAATTATAATATCTGAGTTTTTAATTGCTTTTTTATTATCTTTTGTGACATTACATCCCTTGTCTGTAAATACTGTTAAAAACTCTGTTTTCCTCCTTGTAATAGTTATTTGTTTGGGTGAAAAACATCCTGATAATAAAAAACCTTTAGCAATGGCACTTCCAATGTTTCCACCACCGATTATTGCAATGTTTGAATCCAACGTCCTAACCACCTTTGAATAAATGTCATAAACAGTACAGTGGTATATAAATATCCTGAAAATGATTTAATTAAAGTTTTATAGGAAAAACTGTTGACTTTTCTCATGCTAAATCTATTATTTCAGATAGTACTTCCTTTTGCTATCTCAGCAGTTGTTGTTATATTAATTACAGTTATTGCTGAGAAATATGGTACAAAAATCGGCGGTATTATTGGTACTCTTCCATCTACTATTGTTGTTGCTTTTGTCTTTATTGCATTTAATAATAACTTAGATTTTGCTTCAGAGTCAGCAGCAGTAGTTCCTGCGGAACTTGGAGTTAACATTATTTTTCTTTTTTTATTTGTTGTCTTTGTTGTATACTCTGTATATATTGCATTTTTTGCTGCTTTTTTATCGTGGACCCTGCTTTCATTACTTTTAATCTTTTTTGATTTCAGCAATATCTATCTATCATTATTGATTTTCTTTTCAACTTTAATTGTTACATTCTTTATACTTGAGCGAGTTAAAAAAGTTGAATCGCAGGATAGAATATTAGTTTATTATACACCTTTAAAAATTGTTTTTAGAGGAATACTTGCAGGTATAGTCATTGCTCTTGCAGTGTATCTTTCAAACTTTGGAGCTGTAATTAGCGGTATTTTTTCAGTTTTTCCAGCGATTTTAACATCAACGATGATTATCTGTTATAAAGAACACGGACCTGATTTTGCATCAGGAATGGCAAAATCAATGATATTTGGTATTTCCAGTGTTGCTGTTTATGCTACAGCCGTTCATTTTTTGTATCCTACAATAGGAATTATTCACGGATCGATTATTGCTTATCTGCTATCGATTATTACAACCATTACAATTTACACACTTAGAAATAAATTTACTTAAAAGAAGTCCTCACTATAGTATATGTTGGCGAACGAACTAAATCTGTTCTAAATAATCCCAATCCTTGTACGTATTTACTCTTGTTTTTTTAACAGATTTTTCTGCCTTTCCATTACCTGAACCTAAACGATCGACTAGTATTCCTTCAACATCTCTTACAAGAATTTCAGATTCATCCTCAGAATAGTCTGTTGTAAAAATCTTACCATTGCGATAAACAATACCTGTTTCAGAGTTGTAAACAGGTTTATTTTCATACATAAGTTGCGTATCATAATTCATTATTTCATCAAGATCCTTGAGTTTGTATGCATCTTCGGCCATACCAATCATGGTACGATACATACGGATTTTTTCCAGATCTTCAGAATAACTGATTTGTTCTTTAATATTTGATATAATTGCAGGTATATCCTGCTGATTCAAATTCAGTAGTATATTTTTCCAGAACCAGTTATATGTTTTACTTGCACGAGCGTTAACATGTTCAGGTGGTTTATCTGGCCAAAGTATTATTTTTCCATTTAAAATACGATGTTTTTTACGCCACTGGTTACGAATACGATCGAGTTCTTTTTTATTCTTTACATCCCTAGGCATATTTTCCATCTCTATGTACAAAAGAACAATGACTGGATGAATATAATAATTTTGCCAATTTTTCATCGTTTATCAACGTAACGATATTCTATGTTGCAGCTTCCTTCAATGCTTACCATACACGGTCCAACCGGTGCTTCAGGAGTACATTTTTTCCCAAAAAGATGACAGTCTAAAGGCGTTACAAGCCCTCGTAAAACCTCCCCGCATAGACAACCTTTAGGTTCTCTAAAATCCTTGTTTTTTAAAACCTTAAGATCTTTTTTAAACCTTACTCGTGCATCGTATCTCTCATGCTCTTTTTTAAGAGTAAGTCCAGACTTAGGTATAACCGGAAAACCCCGCCATTTCATATCACAAGAGTCAAAAACATCATCCATAATCCTTTGAGCTTTTATATTTCCCTCAGAGTGAACTACTCTGCTGTACTCATTTTCAACTTTTGCCTCACCTTTTTTAATTTGCTTTACAAGCATCCATGCGGCCATTAAAACATCAATCGGCTCAAAACCTGCTACAACCTGTGGCATGTTATAATCTTTTGAAATAAACTCATAAGGTTGTGTACCAATAATTGTTGATACATGTCCAGGTTCTATCAACCCGTCGATTTTTATTTCACCCATATCCAAAACTGCTTTTAATGCATATGGCATGGTTCTATGACAACAAAGAATTGAAAAATTATCAGGAGGAATATTTTTAATAACCGCTGCAGTAGAAGGTGCTGTTGTTTCAAAACCAACTGCCATGAAAACGACTTCTTTACCAGGGTTTTTCTCTGCGATTTTTATGGAATCCTCAATACCATAAATCGTTCTAACATCACAGCCTTCTGCCTTTATGCTTCTCAGAGAATCATGCTCGCCTGGGACTTTCATCATATCTCCAAAACTTGTAACAATTTTGCCTTTTTTTGCAAGAACAAGCATCTCTTCAATCTCAAGAGGTGTAGTAACACATACCGGGCAACCAGGTCCTTGACCAATTTGAATACCACAGCTTTTTAATAAAGAATCAAGACCATGTTTTACAAGAGTATCTTGATGCGTCCCGCAGACATGCATAAATTTTAACTTTACTTTTTCTTTTTTAATATTTGAAATGATTTCTTCTGCAAGAATTTTGTCTTTGAGGGAAAACACTATTTTTCCCCCATTGAAAGCATTTCTCTGAAAAGCTCAAGTGTCTTTTTTGCTTCTTCCTCATCGAGTACCTCTATTGCAAAACCTGCATGAACCAGTACATAATCACCTTTTTTAACAGTAACTAGAGAAATATTTACTTTTCTTTTTGTTCCCTCCCCATAATCCACCATTGCATGATTTTTATCAGAAGTAACTTCTACTATTTTACCAGGTATTGCAAGACACATGGAACATCGTTTATATGCTCATAAGATTTAAACATATTCCATGATTTAATAGAAATAGCTAAATAGAATAATTTATTATAACATTCCAAATTAAAAACTAATAACTTTAAAGGGTGGAAATAGCCTTATGAACGAATTAGAAAAAACAACTTCAATATGTCCTGCATGTTACCAAGAAGGAAAAATCATCAAAGTAGATGCAAAAATAGTAGAGGACAAAGGAAAAGTATACATATATAAAAAATGTGATAAACACGGGGAATTCAAAGATATCTATTTTTCAGATTCAAAAATATACAAAAAATGGATTAAGTTCAAGGTAGATGGAATAGACTCGCCAGATGTAAAAACAAAGGTTTTTGAAGAACCAGCTCTATATGATATTCATAAATCTCAAAGCATTCTTACTAATCTTCTTATTACAAACCGCTGTAATCTAAGATGTAGTTATTGTTTTATGAATGCTGGGGCATCAGGGCGAGTTTATGAACCAAGTGTAGAAGAGCTCAAAAAACTTATGATTATGGCTCGTAATGAAAGACCAATGGGTTCAAAAGCAATACAGATCACAGGGGGAGAACCTACCATACGAGAAGATTTATTTGACATAATACATGCAGCAAAAGAAGTAGGTTTTACACATATACAAGTAAACACAAACGCATTAAAACTTGCAGATAGCGCAGAATATTGTCAAAAGTTAAAAGATGCACATGTAAACACAATCTACATGAGTTTTGACGGTGTTACAAAAGAAACAAACCCGTGGATTGATAAAAACAAAAAAGCAATAGAAAACATGCGTAAGATAAATCTTAAATGCGTTCTAGTACCAGTACTCATTGGTGATAAAAACCTTGATCAAACTGGAAAAATCATCCGCTTCGCACTTAAAAACATGGATATAATACGGGGGGTAAACTTCCAGCCTATAAGCTTCTGCGGCCGTGTTACAAAAATTAGAGATGAAAAACGTGAGAAACAACGTGTAGATTACGTGCGAATGATGGCAGAAATAGAAAAAGAATTCAAAGGCGATATCAGCAGAGACGACTTTTACCCTGTTCCCTTTGTTTTCCCGATATCAAAACTAATAGAACTACTCAAGGGAGAAACGCAGGTGGAGTTTACCGCACATCCTGGTTGTGGTGGTGCAACATACTTGTTTTACGAAAATAAAAAAGTGATACCCGTAACTCGTTTCATAGATGTCGAAGGTCTTCTTGGGTTCATTGAAAAAGAAAGCGAAATTAAAGGCCCTC
>CAZKUB010000315.1:0-4187 GCA_964555835.1 uncultured Thermoplasmatales archaeon | reverse complement strand
AATATATAATTAATATCATAATATATAAATATTCCTAATATAAATGGCCGGCAGTATTAAAAGATGTAAATCTAACTAATTTTCCTTCTTTTTTATTTGTTCTTTTTTAATTCGTTTTCCCTCAAGATATAATCCTGTCATCGCTCTTGCGGTTCTCCAACTGGAGGGATATATTGGAACACCTGCTGACTTAAGATCTAGTACTAAATCCTCGTATTCACGTCCACCGACCCATGTAGCAATTATTGGCTTTTTGTATGTCTCATGAAGCTTTCTTTCACGTATCATTTTTATTATTGCACCTGCAAACTCCTCGGGGCGGGCATATCCACCGTGGACAGAGGCTACTATTACCCCGTCTATTTCAGGGTCTTCAAGTAGTGCACTAGTTGCTGCTTCATATCTGAAAAAACCGGCATCTGCTACTAAATCTACAGGGTTGTTGGGTTTTACTAGGTCTGGTAAAATCTTATCAATTTTTTTATATGTGTTAGTTGAAAGCTTTGGAACTACAAGTCCGTTTGCTTCGCATGCATCGGTTAAAAGTATCCCTAGTCCGCCACCATTTGTGACAATGCCTATGCGATTGCCCATTGCAGGTGGCTGACCTGTAAGTGCTTTTGCCATGTCAAATAGTTCTACTATGTCTCTGCAGCGTATGCCTCCCGCTTGTTTTATTGCTGCTTCATATACTTTATCTGAACCGGCCATGCTTCCAGTATGTGAAGAAGTAGCTCTTGCACCAGCGCTACTTCTGCCTGCTTTTACAACAAGAACTGGTTTGTCACAGGCATAAATTGAGTTCATAAAGTCTCTTCCGTTTTTGACTGCTTCGATATATAAACCTATTACTTTTGTATCTGGGTCCTGTGCGAAATAATCTATAAGGTCATCATCATCTAAATCTATTTTATTTCCTACTCCTATTATTTTTGATATGCCTGTGTATTCATTGTTTGCAAGGTATATCATGCCTATCCCAAGTGCTCCACTTTGAGATATAAGTGCGACGTTTCCTTTACGAGGATTTCCATATACAAAACTTGCATCAAGTCCTATGTTTGCATTTTTGTATCCCATTACATTTGGGCCTAAAACATTCATATCTGTCTTTTTGATGATTTGTTTTAGTTCTTCTTCCAGGTCATCTCTTCCAACCTCGCTGAAACCTGATGTGATAATAATTACATTTTTCACTTTTTTTTTCACACAGTCTTTTAGCACTTCTGACACAAATGGTGCTGGGACTGATATTAAAACAAGATCGACTTTTCCAGGTATGTCACTTACTTTTTTATAGCATTTTAAACCTAGTATTTCTTTTTCTTTAATATTTATAGGATATAGTTTACATTCGTAATCTGAGATAAGTATGTTTTTAAGTGCGGCATGTCCTATTTTTCTAGAATCTCTGCTTGCGCCTACTACTGCTATGCTTTTTGGTTTGAAAAACAATTCAAGTTTATGCGTCATATTTTCTGACAAATAATAAGCATTACTTAAAGATAATCATTCATGATTTTAATTATTTCTCTGCTATTTTTTGCATTTTTGTATCGTTCTAGCGGCTCTTTATTCATATCTAAAAAATGAGGTGCCCATTTATAGAGTCTAAGTATTTCTTCTGCCTTGTCTACTAAACCAAGGATGTATAGGCTTGCAGAAAAAGCCTCCAGTGTTGTAAGTTTGAAAGGTTTGCCGTAATTTACAGGGTTTACTGCATAAACCAGGGGAAGAGCTCTTGAATGGTTTTTTTTATCAAGATATTCAAAACTATTCTCTGCGTTTTTCCATGAGCAGTCAAGGCCAAGTATCCCATTTGTTAAAGCAATTTTTTTATCTTCAGGTGACAGGCTTTTTTCAGCAAACGGGTTTAAAAGAATAGTTTTTTTTGGAACTTTTTTAATATTCTCCTCAAGTTTTACATAGCCAAACTTTGCAAGTTTTCTAGCACTGCATTTTCGCGGGTCATCTTCATTTGAATGATATACAAATAATTTGATTTTGTTTTTCATCTTCTGTTTACCTCAAGATCAAATACGTAGTGACTTATTCCTGGTGCAAAAGATTTTACTTTTATATATTTTAATAGATTTACTGTTAATCCGATTTTTTTTGCTTCGCTGTTAATATGTTCTAGTGGCATATTAGGTACATCTTCATCTGGGAATTTATCTTGAAAATGAATAATTCCGTAATTATCTCCAAAGCATCTAAAAGCAGTTGGTAAAAAACGTATTGTTGCACCGAAATATCCCATTATTATTCTGTCAGCAACGTTTTGAGGAGCAACTTCTCTGTTATCGCCTAGTATTGGTTTAACTATATCTGTTACATTATTTAATGCGATATTTTCACATAAAAAATTGTATGATGCCGGGTTTTTTTCAACTGCATAAACAATTTTAGGCTTGCTGTGAACTGCTATTGGTAAAGCAAAATAACCTATACCTGCAAAAAGATCAACAACTACTTCCCCAGGTTTTGAGATATTTGCCATACGAATACGCTCGCTCATATTCCCTGAGGAAAACATCACTTTACAAGGGTCAAGTTTAAAACGAATTTCATTTTCTTTATGTGTTGTTACTGTATCCTCTGATCCAAAAAGAATTTCTACACGAGGCTCACGCAGCTCACCAGATATACCTCCAACATTGTTTAAAACAGTTTTACATTTTAAAACATCAGCGTAGGCTTGACTTATTTCTTTTTTATATTTGTCAAAGAGCCGGGGTAGAGCAATTATTAACACGTCGCCTATTTTTTCCCATTTTTCGGGTATTTTTTCAAGGATTTCTTTAGGTATTTCTTCTGATAAAACGTGTTTTATTTGCTTCAATGGAATATTTTTTGTCATTGACATATTCTAATCCTTTTTTAAGTATAAATCTCTGTTCGTATTTTTCAAAAACAAGTTAATACTTTAAATCAAGCCTCAGCAATCCTTTTTATAAAGACTTACATTTCAGGTTGTAACTTATGAATCTTTTTCCATATACGCCTCGTAAAAATCAAATAGCAATAATGCAAACAATTAAAAGAATATTAAATGACAAAGAAACAATTGTGTTTGAGTCAGGAACAGGGTCAGGTAAAACAATATGTACACTATCCGCCACGTTAGAATACGCTCTTGAGAATAATAAAAAAATAATTTATACAACAAGGACTAACGCCCAGCAAAGACAAGTAATACTTGAGCTTAGAGAAATTAGAAATAAAAATGAAACAATAAAGGATCAGCTTTTTGGAGTAGGAATTCAGGGTCGTTCAAACATGTGCATCATGGCAAGAAACAACCCTGATTTTTCAAGAGGCACCAGTGAAGAACTATCAAAACTATGTAGCAGTCTTAAAAAAAAGACTAAAAACAACAATAAAGAAGGATGTACTTTTTATGCTAGTTTTCTTGACAAAGAAAAAACAGATAAAATAAAAAAATGGTTTAAAGAAACCCTTCCAACGGCTGAGGAATTCATAGAGTATTGTTCAAAAAAGAAAGTATGTCCTTATGAGATAAATAAGGAGCTAATGCGTGAGTCAAGGGTTGTTGTTGTACCTTATATCTATGTTTTTGACCTGATGATAAGAAACATGCTTTTTGATAATCTTGCAGTGTCTGAGCAGGATATGATACTTGTTGTAGATGAAGCACATAACCTTCCTGATTATATACGTGATCTTTACTCCGCTGAACTATCTTCATATATGCTTAAAAACTGTGTTTTAGAAGCAGAAAAATATGGGGATCCCTCGATGTTAAACGGTGTTACAAGTGTTGGTAAGTTCTGCAAGATGCTTGATGAAATAATACTTGATTTTAGAGATACCTATATCTATAAAATACTTGAAAATGGTATACGCACAGGCGGTGTAAAAAACAATGATGCTTTTATTCCTCCTCAAGATTTTCAAACAGAAATTCTCTCAAGATTAAAAATTATAAGTAAAAGACTCCATGAAATAATAGATGATCTGATTGCTTATGGTGAAAAAATACAGGAGTATCGGGAAAAAGAAGGAAAACTACCCCGGTCTTATCTTCATAAACTAGGAGTTTTCCTTGATTTTTGGATAAACGTTGAGATGGACCAATACGCAAAACTTGTAGTGGATGCAGCAAATGGAAACAATCCAAGGATAGAGGCATATTGCCTTGACCCTTCGGTTGGAACAGAGATACT
>CAZKUB010000314.1:0-1537 GCA_964555835.1 uncultured Thermoplasmatales archaeon | reverse complement strand
CCCGTCATTCATGACGGGGAGCCGTCACAAAAAACTTCTAAAAAAATATATGAAATTATGGTAAAATATATTACCCATGAGAATATATAGGATTTAGTAAGGATGGGGAATCCAAAATGCCAAATCTACAAGAAAAATATGGAAAGAATGCAGGAAAAGTTTGGAAAATACTAGAAAAAAAAGGTCCTTGTAACGAAACAAAAATTAGAAAAACAACAGGACTGGACAAAGAAGATTTCTATACAGCAATAGGTTGGCTTGCCAAAGAAAACAAAATATGGATTGATAACGACACATATAACATTGGAAACAATAACTGGGATCACTATATAGGTGCCAATGCCGGAAAAGTATGGAATGTCTTATACAAATGTGAAGAAATAGATTATACATATATTCCAAGACTTGCAGAAGTATCTGAAAAAGATGCACTTTATGCAATAGGCTGGCTTGCCAAAGAAGGAAAAATCACAGCTAAAAAATTCAAGCCTAAACAAATCCAGACTAGATTCTGTCTTAAATAAAAAATAGAATAATTTAAAAAATTATTCTAACAAATCTTTATTAGATTATATTATAAAATTTTGAAAGTTAGCATATCGTTAATAATTAACATCTATAGTTTACGTTGATTGTCTATAGCTTTTCAGGCAAATTTTTTATATATTAAATTCATCTAGATATTTGGAGCGGATAAGCAATTAATTTTCTGAAGTATCATCACCGGACATCTCCAGTAAAAAGATTGCTTAACTCTACTCCTATTGCTTTTTAATTAATCTCTGTTTTTCATTCATTGTATCTATCCAGGAGGGAAGACCTTCAAGAGTTCTACTCATCACGTTCTTTGAAAAAATCTCCCGGTAATACGTATTAACCTTAACACGTCCTTCTAAATTCCGCTCAATTATTCGGTATAAAAAGCCTCCTTTTCTATCCCAATCTGTAAGAATTATAACTTCTTTGTGTTCATCTGCTATTTTATCACAAAAATCAATAATTGTCAAACCAGAGTTCAAAGTAATTATCTTGCCTGTGAGTCCAAGTCTCCTAAGAGCATCAACGTCTTTTTCACCTTCAACAATTACAGGTATCAAATTATTTTCTTCTATCAACTCAGATAAGGCTTTTTGCACATCCTCAAGGGATCTATTGCAATCCATCTAATGAATCCCTCAATTTCTCAGATACAACATCAACTGATACACCCTTTACAAGAACTATTTTTGTACGGTTCTTGGAGCCAGATGCAACAAAGACATCTGTCATAGCTTTATCAAAAAAACTTGCAACAGTTTTTATAACCTCTTTGTTTGCCTTGTTTTCATCAGCAGAGGCGGTAACGCTTATTTCTATTGATTTACGCCAGTTATTTATACCTGCTGGAAAAACTATTTTTTTTGACTTAGGTGTAACAAAAAGATTAAGGGTAGTTCCGTCAGGGTGTTTTTTTATGATTTTATCTATTTTTCCCATCCTAAACAGAAAGTATAAATAAGTTATTTATTTAAATAAATTTTTATAAAGTTTTATTAAA
>CAZKUB010000313.1:0-7277 GCA_964555835.1 uncultured Thermoplasmatales archaeon | reverse complement strand
ATACTTCCATTGAAAAATAGCCTACCTGGTCAAGTTTATCTGCAATTGGAAGCATGTCTTCTGTCCTAAGCCTTGTTGCTAGCATTGACTGGTGTGCATCTCTAAGTATCATTTCGTGGAGTTGTACCATATCTTTTTCCTCCAATGTTTAGGTTTCTTTCTTTATATCTATTATATATGATTATATGTCTAGGATGTGGAATGGTATCTGGTTCTCCTATTTAAGAATATAGCATGTGGCAAAAAAATACTTCACTCAAAAATTTTTTATGCAAGTTCTTTCTTATGCCAAATAAAGTATTTGAGGTGAAAAAAAATGAAACTGTGCAAAAAAGTTATCCTAATCTTATCATTATCTGTTTTGATTTCACCTCTTCTACCCATTCAAGCTACCGCAAATATTAATGCAGGAGAAATCTATGAAAATGTCGAATCTATTTTATACCGCAATGTAACTATTTATGCCCCGGCAGTTGCAAGTACAAGCTCCGGCTATGTCGGTGTTATATCAACTATTACTGTTACTATACAAGGTAAAGGCAGCGGGAGGGTTTTTGTCGACACATTACCACTCGCCCAGATTGACATGCAGGGTTCTGCTCGTCTAGCTGTAAAGGTTGCAAGTACTTTAGTTCAAAACAACGAAAACTCAACAGTTAATCCTTCAAATTTTGATTATTTTTTTGTTGTTAGAACAGACGCGCCTATTATCGGTGGGCCTAGTGCTGGTGCTGTTATGACTGCAGCAACTGTCGCTCTTTTAGAGAATTTATCTTTAGATAAACATACAGTTATGACTGGTATGATTAACCCTGACGGGAGCATTGGACCGATTGGAGGGATTCCTCAAAAAATTGATGCGGCATATACTGTTGGCACAAAGCGTTTTCTTATACCTCAAGGGCAGGCAACCTATACAGAGATGGTTACTACAACAGAGTCAAATGGAGGCGTGACTAGAATAACCACTAGGCCTGTTGTACGCAATATTAAGGATTACGTAATTGAAAAGGGTTATGATATAGAAATAGTAGAAACAGGCAATATCTATCAGGTTTTAGAAAATTTTACAGGATATGATTTTTATTTCGAAGATACAAAAGATGAGATAACAACTGAGAAATATCTACAAGCTATGGAGCCTCTTGCAAGCCATCTCATACAGAATGCTTCTGAGATGTATAGTATTGCATGGGATAAATTTAATAATTCCAACATACCAAACCATTTTCCAGATTACAGTAGAGAAAATATTTATTCAGAGCTTGAAAAAGCAAAAAAGGCTTTTGAAGATGCAAATAAATGGTATGGTAGAAGTCTATACTACACAAGTATTAGTAAATCATTTCAATCTCTTATTCCCTCAAGATTTGTAATTTATTCTTGCGAATATTTTAATTCAGATAATGAATCATATTTATACCTTGAAAGACTTTTATTAGAAGCAGAGGAGATATATACCAATGCAAGTAATGAGGCAGAAACTGAAAAAATAAATGGTTTCATCGCTCTTCAAAGCATAGGTACAGCACAGCGTAGAGCATCTGAAGCAAAAACATATTTGGATTTTGTAAAAACTGAGATCGATACACTAAAAAATCCTTCTGATGTTTTAAGCTTTCTTAATAATATTGCATTTATTGTTGAAAGAAGTAATAGTGTCAACTGGTGGATTTATATCGGCACAAAGTTTGAAGAAATAGGTAATTTTTCATATAGGGAGCTTGAAAACCTTGCGTTAGAATATATAGGAGAGGCACAACAAGCATATATTTATTCCAACATGCTGGTAAGAGAAATAGAAGGCACATATACTGGTTCCAGAAACTACCTAACCACTGCAGAACTATTAATTGAAACTGCACGTGATAATTATAATAACGGCTTTTATGCCGCTGCTTTATTTGAAGCACTTGAGGCACTTGTAAGAGCAAATCTTGCTATCGAAATAATTGGAACCAATCCTCAGGAAAAAATAGATTATGCTAGGGATACCGCAGGCAACAATATTGCTAGAAATAGAAGACAAGGAATAGAGCCTCTCCTCGCTGTGAGCTACTATGAATTCGCGGAGAGCCTAAACGAAGAAGAGGAATATAACTCAGCATTAATATATTACAAATTTAGCAGTATGATTGCTGGTGCTCTTAGTTTTACGAACGTATCCATTGGTACTTCTCCGTCAAGATACGTAGGAATACCAGAATATATCCCTCCAATGCGAAAAACAAATTTTTTTGAACTAATAAGCTTAGTGGCTTTTCTTACTTTTCTTCTCATAGGCACAACAATGGGGTTTGGACTTGGCTTAATAATCGCAGGTTTATTTACAAAAGAGTCAGAAAAAAAAGAAAAAACAAATAATATTGTATATAAAAAACAGAGGTATAAAGGAAAATATAGCTATCCTAATGATCAAATTCCTAGAAGTATAGAGGATTATTACAGGAAAAACAAATAATACTAGTATTTATTAACGTTTTTTGTAAAAATGAAAATACAAGGAAAAATTATCAATGGAAAAATAGTTGTAGAAAAAGCAAAAGATGTGGGAAGACTTTTTAATAAAAGTCATTTAGGCAAACCCCTCAGTGGTAATAAACTCGAGCTTGATCTGATAGAGAGTTGCTTTCTGCTTGATGAAGAAAAAATCGATATTAAAAAAGGCAAAAAAACAATTGGTTTTGAAGAACTTGCAGATATTTCTTCTAAAAAAATCAAAGATTTTGATATTAAATACTTAGCTTTTAAAGATCTTAGAAAAAGAGGTTGTATTGTAAGGCAATCTGATTGTGATGAAGTTATTACATTTTTTGATTATAACCTGAAGTTTGCGGTATGTGTTTTCTCTGAAAAAAAATATTTTGATTTTAAAGAAACTTTAAAGCTTATAAAAAACATAGAAAAAAGAAATATTAGTTTGTATTTTGCAGTTGTAGATTGTGAAGGCGATGTGACCTATTACGATGTTTCAAAATTTGATTTTAAAAGTTTTAACAAAAAAGAAGAGTATCATAAAGGTAAGGGTTTATTGTTTGACAATGGAATTGTAATTTATGATGATGAGTTAAAAAAAGCTTTATTTGAAAGAGAGTTTTTTGGAAAGGCTTTTGGCACTGCTTTAAGAGTGTCATTTACTGAAGGGGTATATCTTTTCGACGAAGGTATTATAGATTTTATAGATAAAGACGAATCTAAGATTTCTAGAGCGAGTTTGTTAAAGAAAATAAAAGAAGTGATGCCTGACTTTAAAAAAGTTTATGATGTTTATTGTGATTTGAAAAAAAAGAATCTTATTGTTAAAACTGGTTTTAAGTTTGGTGCTGATTTTCGTGTTTATACAGCTAACCCTGAGGTTATTCATGCTGAATATTTAGTTCAAGTTCTAGAGAAAGAAAGTAGAATTGTTTGGTCTGAAATGAGTAGGATTATTCGTTTAGCTCATTCTGTTAATAAAGAAATTATTTTTGCTTGTATGATTGATAAAAAAATAAAGTATATTAGATTTGGTCGTTTGAGACCATAATTTTTTATAATCTTTTTGTGTTATAGAAAAAAGTATCGGGGGAGTAAAAAATGTTGCAAATTCGTTGGCATGGCCACTCATGTTGGGAAATTACAAACGATAAAACCTTAGTTACAGACCCTCATGATGGAAAAAGCATAGGGATTCCTGCGCCAAGTGTACATGGAGATATAATACTTGTTTCTCATAACCATTATGACCATAACAGTGTAAAAAATGTAGAGCGGGAAGGAAGTAAAGTTATAACTGACTTTCGTAAGAGAAAAATTGATGATTTTGAGATTTATGGAATAGGTTCTTTTCATGATGAAGAAAGTGGCACTAAACGTGGTGAGAATATTATTTACAAGTTTAAAGTTGCAGGTATAAATTTTTGTCATCTTGGAGATTTAGGCCATGCTCTTGATGAGAATACCGTTTCAAAAATAGGGCAAGTCGATGTTTTGTTTACTCCAATTGGAGGGACTTTTACAGTTGATGATAAAAAAGCATGGAATGTTATTAAAAAAATTAAGCCAAAAATTATTGTTCCAATGCATTATAAAATAGGTGGCCTTAGTCTTCCAATCGCAGGAATTGATTCATTTCTTAAACAAAATCCTTACCGGCTTTTACATGTTGGAAATGAAATAGAAATAGATAAAGAGGATTTACCCGACGAGCCCGAGGTTTGGACTTTTACCCTTTAACTGAAAATTTCTTTATTTACACAATTTGAAGGTATCTTGTTATCTAGTCCTGCAATCATGTTTTCTGCAGCTATAATTGCCATTTTGGTTCTTGTTTCTGTTGTAGCCGATGCAGAATGGGGTTGTAATACAACATTGTCAAGCTCGATTAAACCAGGATTTATCTCTGGCTCGTTTTCATAAACATCAAGACCAGCGCCAAAAATCCATTTTTCTTTTAGTGCTTTAACAAGTGCTTTTTCATCAACCACAGGCCCACGAGATGCATTAATCAAAATCGCTGTGTTTTTCATCATTTTAAGCTCTTTTTCAGATATAAGATGTTTTGTAGAATCGATAAGTGGTAAGTGTAACGATATAAAATCGGATTTTTTAATTAATTTATTTAAATCTACTTTTTTTGCCCCTGTTTTTCTTTCCAGTTCATTATTTTTTTTAATATCGTAATAAAGAACATTCATATCAAAACCTTTGCTTTTAAGGGCAAACGCTGTGCCTATTCTTCCTGAGCCGATAATTCCTAATGTCTTTCCTGTTATACCTTGTCCATGCATGAGCATCGGTTCCCATCCTTTGAATTTTCCTTGTCTTGTAAATTTATCTGCTTCTACTATTCTACGAGCAACTGAGAAAAGTAGTGCCCATGCCATTTCAGCGGTGGCATCAGTTAAAACATCTGGAGTGTTGCTGACAGGTATTTTTAGTTTTGTTGCAGCTTTTATATCAATGTTATTATAGCCTACTGCATAGTTTGCAATCATTTTAAGCCTTGACTCTGATTTTATTACTTCTTTATCAATAGTGTCTGTAAGAAGGCAGAGCAGGCCGTTTTTTCCTTTAACCCCTCTTATTATTTCTTGTTTTGAAAGAACCCTATCCTCGGGGTTTAATTCTATTTCATGATATTTTTTCAAAAGAGCAAGCCCTGGTTCTGGTATTTTCCTAGTTACAAATATCTTCATTTTTTAATCCTCTTCTTTTATGGTTTCAAAACATGCAAATGTGAGAGTTCTTCCAACACCCTTAAATGTTCTAATGTTATCTACCACCAGTTTTCCAATTTCTTCAAGTGAAATGCCTCTCACTTTTAATAAGAGATCATATTCACCTGATATTATATGTACTTCTGAAACCCCTGATAGTTTGCCTATTCTTTTTGCTAATTCTCTTTGTGATACTTCAACATTTGCTTGAAAGCCTACAAAGATAAACACCTCTGTTGAAAAACCGGTTTTTTTATAGTCAATAGAAACACTGAATTTTTTAATTACCCCTTTACTTTTCATTTTTTGTATACGGTCGTGAACAGTTACTCGGGGTATTTGGGTTTTTTTTGAAATGTTTTTTGTAGAGTTCCGTGAATTCTTTTTAAGTTCATTTAAGATCATTTTGTCTTTTTTATCAATCATAATTAACATTATGTCGGTTTTACAATATATATTTTTCTTTTTTTCGAAAAAATGTCAATATTTTTTACAATATGTTTATATAGCTTTTTTGATAAATACATATTCTATGAAAACAAAAAAGCAAGCAATACTTAAAATTCAAAGTAAAATAAGAAGAACTCTAGCAGAATATCTAGCAAAAAAAGATTTCATAGAATTATCACCAGTAATAATTTCACAGATGACAGATCCATTAAATCACCCAACAACTCCAGGAGAAGTTAATTGCTATGGAAAAAAATATTATTTAACACAAAGCATGATATTTCATAAACAAGCAGCGCTCAAAACACTGGATAAAATATTTGTTTTTTCACCAAATGTAAGACTTGAGCCAGTTGAAAAATGTAAAACAGGAAGACACCTATTTGAATTTACACAACTTGATATTGAGGTAAAAAAAGCTAAGCGGGAGGAGATAATGAAATTATGCGAAGAAATGCTTGTCAAGCTTATAAAAACAATTAAAAAAGACTGTAAAAAAGAGCTAGAGTATTTTAAAAGAGATTTGAAAGTACCTAATATTCCTTTCAAAAAAATAGCTTATAAAAAAGCATATGAAAAATATGGAAAAGACTTTGAAACAAAGCTTTCTAAAAAATATACGGAACCAGTTTGGATTATAGATATGCCTATAATGCATAGAGAATTCTATGACAGGGAGCATAAAGATAAAAAAGGCTATCTTGCAGATATGGACCTTATTTACCCTGAAGGATATGGTGAAGCACTTTCAGGTGGTGAAAGAGAATATAAATATGAAAGAATTAAAAAAAGAATGAATATAAAGGGCAAAAAATACAAAGAATTTGATTTTTATTTAAAAATTGCAAAAAAAGGACTTCCGCCCTCAGCAGGTTTTGGAATTGGAATTGAAAGACTTACAAGATTTATTTGTGGTCTAAAGAGAATAGAAGAAACAACATTATTCCCAAAGATACCCGGTAAAACATGTATATAAAAAAATTATCTTACACAATGAATCAGTATCTTATTTAGCGTATTATCAACTTTTTTTATATCTCCGGATGCTGCTAAAATACCATTAATAGAATCAATCTCTGTTGCTTTATTTTGTTTAATACTTTGAAGCATTGAAGAAAAATTATTCTCTGTATCTCTTATCACTTCATAGGTTTTAACAATCATTTCATCATAATTTAGATTGTATCCATAAGAGTTTGCAATATCTGTAGATTCTTTACAAACTTTTTCAACTATTTTTTCTAAAACGGGGTTTTCTAGCAAATAACCATTTTTACATTTAAAAATGGCAGTAAGCGGGTTAATACTCGAATTGATAACAGCTTTAGTCCACATATCCCCTATAATTTTATTACTAACTGTTGTTTTAATCCCTGCGTCATTTAATACTTTTGCAATATTCTCTGCATATTTATTACTTTTATACTCCACAGCCCCAATAGTTGTTTTACCTATGCCTGTATGATTAATAATCCCCGGTTTTGAAAAAACAGCACCGTGTGTTGTTATACAAACAAGAATTTGTTTTCTGTCAATATAATTCTGTAGTTTTTCAATATTATCAAGTCCGTTTTGTAAAGAAATCACAATAGTATCTTTTCTAACAATATTATTAATGATTTCAGTGGC
>CAZKUB010000312.1:0-5811 GCA_964555835.1 uncultured Thermoplasmatales archaeon | reverse complement strand
ATATCTTGAAATTCATCTCCAGGTTTTTCTATTTGATCAGCATCTCCTGTGTTACTTATCGTTATAGTATATTCTAATATGTCGTTTGGCTCGCATAATTCACCGTTTAAATCTTGAACTGTTTTTCTTGCTACAATTTCAGCTCTAGCTTCTCCAGCAAAAACAAGGTTATCAATAAAAACAGCACTGTCAAACTGATTGTCTCCAACATCTCTAATGCTAAAAGTAACAGTTATTATTTCATTTGGTGAAACTGGATGTGATTCTCCCCCACGTGTTACAAGTGCGGTGGCCCCCGCATCTGCACCAGGAGTACGTGGTGTTGTATCTACAATGTCAACACCTTCAGGGTTGCCACTCCTTGCAAATATGTCAAAACCAGTGCCTGGTATATCATGTGAATCTAAAACAAAGTTACCACTATTAACATCACAGACATATGTACTAACACCTTTTGAAGGTGAGTTAACTGTAACTTCAAATTTATCATTATAGTGGGTTCCTACATATTCAGGGTATTCTGAACTAAAAAATTGGAAATCATAATATATATAATGCATAAAGGGTGGTACTTGAAGCTGCATTGTTAAAACAGCTGTATCGTAGGGAGGTCCATATTGGTTGTCTCTCCAACTACCCCACCACGTCCTTGTTCTAAACCAGGTGCCGCGTTCGTTACCAGGGTTTTCTTTATTTGTTGTCACAGGATTTGCACCAGCTATACCTGTACTTAACAGAGCAAAAGTTGAGCCGTTAGTAGGCTTCATTAGTCCTAGCTCTGAAAGAACTATTGCTTGTCTGGTACCTGCATGGTCGCTATCTGTATAAGATGCACTTATCAATGTTGATGGATATGCAAGAATTGCCCTGGCAAGTTCATAAGCAAAATCGTCATCTGATCCTGCTTTTACTGTTTCAGGGTTTATAGTGATAAAACTAGTTAAAAGTAAAAGCATAGCAATAAAAATAATTATAGTGTTATTAGACACAATTTTTTTTCTCATTTTATTTTCCCCCTCCATAATTAATTATTTTTAGAGAGTTAGATTCAACTGGGGCATCATCTTGAACGCCATCGTTTGGAGTAATTATACATTTCCATATCTGTCCTGTTAAAGTTTCTTCAGATACAATCACGCTTCTATCAGATTTTCCATCTCTGACACACAAATACATTTGATATATCTGCTTTTCAGAGAGGATCTTATCATATAATTGAAACTCATCGATATAACCATGCCAGAATCTGTTGCCTGTAGTTGCTGTGCCTAATGTTAATCCTTCTTTGACTCCTAAATCAAAAACTCCTTCTCCTCTGATAGTACTTTTTATACCATTGGTATAAATTGCTAGGTCCTTTTCACTTGCATCCCATACAGCTACGATATGATACCAGGTGTTGCTGGATAAAATTGTTGTTTTTACTATATAATTAGTATTATCTACTCTAACTCCAAAATTTAATGATTCAGCATGCTGATAAATTCTAAAAAAATTTGTATTATCTGTAGCACCTTCAAGTAGAAGTCTTTGGTTATCTGCAGTGTTATTGCTATTTATCCAAACAGAAAGTGTAAAGTCTTGTGTGGAGAGGTCATGAAATGCTTCAGGCAAATCTATATCTATACGATCTCCACCGCCGTCAAAGTAATATGCTCCGCCTACTATTCCGTTACTTGCCCATGTTGCATCTTTTATAGTTCCATTAAAGTCATTTCCCGAGTAATCTTTTACGATATCGTTGCTATTAGTATCAAAAGGCATTAAAATACTAGCTAAAGGTTTATTGTCTACTATCCAGTTATATATATAGGTTTTAGCACTTATATTTGGTCTAATAGTATTGTTAAAGCAAATTAGATCTTCATCAGTTGTGTTAGTCCTAAGGCTAGATATAAGTATAGTATCTCCATAATATGATTCAGTAGAGTAAATTTTTATTAATCCACGTAAATTTCCTGAAAAAACATTATAAAAACTCCCTTTTTTATCTATGGCTTTTACAACAATGTTAAGTTCTTCTTTTTCAGTTATAAGCCTAATCGACTCAGCTTCAATTATATTTCTTAAAGGATACCGCTGCTGTCCTATAACCCAATTATCGCCTTTGACCTCACTGGATCCTATTAATGTGCCGTTGGAATAACTTACATAAATATGATACTCTGTTAATTCAGGTCCTCCATCATGATATAACACAACTTCGCCGGTTCTTGTAACCTCTCCTTTTATTTCGGGGGAGATGTTAACATCTGAAAGCTCAGGATAAAGATGAGGAGAAATAACAAAAAAAGCAACAATAGCTATAGCAATTAGAAGTATACCTCCAATTACTTCATTTACAGCATAATTTCTACGGCGTAATGCTTTTAATCCCTTCATCTCTCCAAAACCATATCATATTTTTTTGTTTTCTGATATATGAACCTTTTGCGGTATTCTATCAAAACGTAAGTTTATCAATCAGAATAAAATTTTGAATGTGAAAAAGGTGACTAAAACTAGGAGAAAACCATATCTGACACCTGATGAAAGTTTTCCATCCATCATAAAACCACCAAGTAGTCCACCGCCGATGCTTTGAACAAGTACGAAAATAAAAAAGGTATTTTTTAACGCCTGCGGATCGATATTTGCTGATCTAGTCATCCCGCCGGGTAAAGCGCCACCACTCATCATAGGCATTTCATCCTGTAATTTGAAGAACTCTGAAAAAATTGTTTTATCAATGATAAGTATTACTGCTAGAAATACAAAAAAACTTATGAAAATTACGATACTGTACATCGACATTTCTGCTTTTCTTTGTTGCTCTACTAGTTTTACTTGATCTATTTCTTTTGCAGCAGCTTCAAAAACATTTGCGGTGTTTCCACCTATTTCAAGTGCTTTGTTTATTGTTACAACTATTCTTTTTACAGATTCTGTGTCTACTCTTTTTGCAAAGTTTTCAAGTGCTTCATTTACAGGTATCCCCCAAGAAAGCTGTGATGCCATTTTTTGCAGCTCTGGCCCTAATTTTCCATAGTCTCCTTTTGATGCATTTGTAATTGCATCAAAAACAGTCATGCCTGATGATGTTGCACTGCTTATTTCACGTAAAAAATCAGGTAGATGATTTTCAATGACTCTTTTTCTTTTTTCTTTTTGACTTATATAAAATCCAACTGGTCCGATGATTGTTAAAAGACCAAAGACAATGAAATCCAATCCGGTTAACATATCTCCTTTAAACTCTGCTTTATCTATCATTATGAGAAATCCAATGAGAAATAGTAAAAAGGATGAAACACCTGATATTATAAGCAGTATGTTGATGTTTTTATCTTTGCCATAGAATTTTTTAACGTTGTATCTTTTTTGTTTTAAAAGAGGTATCTTCATATTGATGTTCCCATCCCTGAGCTCATCATGAAATAAAAACCGAAATATGCCATTGGTAGTATTAACAAGGCTATGATGCGTAGAAACATCATATCAATTTCACCTGAGCTTAGACCCATGACTGATATTATTATTGCAAGAAACAATGGGAAAGCAATTACTGTTACTACAAAGGATTCTGCCATTATTGCAAGTGATTCCAGGTTTCTTTTTCTGTCGACTAAATCTTTTTCCATGTATCTTTCAACACATCTTTCAAAATAAGGACCTAGTTCACTGCCTGATTGTATTGTCCCAAGTATACCTTGGATAAACTCTTTGAATTTATCTGATGGAGAGATTTTTATAGCGTTTTGAAGCGCGGTTATTGTGTCTATGCCCATTAAATCTATTTCTGTTGTGATTTTTTTTGCTTCTTTTTGTATTTCACTATAAAGATCTATTTTTGATAATGCTTCAAATATCTCTGCAGGGGATATTCCTGCAACTGACATTGTGTTTATGAAGTTTGCAGCATATGGTAAATATTGATCTATTTTTTTCCCACGTGCTTTAGCCTTTGAGGTAGGTAAGCTAATATAGTATATACCAATAGAAAAGGGTACAATACATGATACTATTAACATAAGCATTGCGGTTATTTGATGTGGAATTATTAGATAAAGTATTATTGTTGATGCAAAAGATGCGATAAAACCTAGTATAATGTTCATTAGAACCATTGAATAGTATTCCTTGTACGCCATTGGTATATCTGCTTTTTCGAGCAGGTTGTTTTTACTTGTTTCAACAATATTGTATTTTTCAAACGTTTTTGAAAATAGTCTTCTGCAGAAACGTGTGTAGTTTGTAGACTTCACGTTTTCAATTCCTCCTCAGCCCTCTTTAGTAAGATCTCAGGAGTTCTTGTGTATATGTTTACTATTTTTCCTACTTCTTTGTAGTCTCTTATGTTTTTTTGTAACATCCATTTAAGCATTATTTTTCTGTTTTCTAGCTCTCCTTCTAGCTTTTTTTCATTCCAGTCATTTTGCAGTCTGATATTATTTAGTATTTTACTATTTCCACTGGTTTCAAATCGATCATCTGTTTTTGACACCCATCTGTAAGGCTCCATGAAAATAAGCTGATTTGTATCAGAGTCTAGTTTTACTATTTCTGTTACACTTGTCATTCTTCTAACTGTTTTACCAGCGATATCAATTGCGTTTTGAAATACTATTACATCAAGGGATGTTAAAAGCGCGCGGGGTAGTGCTATTGGCGGGTTTTCAAGACGTTGGATTAATGTATGTATATCGCTTGCATGGACTGTTGCATATGATGTATGTCCTGTTGACATTGCCTGAAACAAGCTGTATGCTTCTTTTCCTCTTACCTCGCCTACCATTATTACTTTAGGTCTTTGACGTAATGCAGCACGTATCAGGTCAAACATGTCTATGTCTTTTCCGGTTTTGTCATCACTTGCTGAAAACCCCTGCCGGGTAGTTCCTGCTATCCAGTTTTTATGCGGAAGATTTACTTCTCTTGTATCTTCAATTGTTACTATTTTGTGCTGTGCAGGTATGAACAGAGACAATGCGTTTAACGCGGTAGTTTTTCCTGAAGCAGTGCCTCCGCAGAAAAGTATGGATGCTCCTTTTTCTATCGCCATCCAGAAATACGCGGCCATTTCTATAGAAAGTGATTCAAAATCTATTAGATCTATTGGTGTGAGAGGATTTTCTTTAAATTTACGTATTGTAAATGTTGAGCCACGGGTCACAGTTCTTGCAAGGGTGCATTGTAATCTGGATCCATCAGGTAGTTTTCCATCAACTATTGGTGAATATATGCTTATTTGTTTACCGCATATTTGTGCAAGTCTTACTACAAAAGAGTTTAACTGCCATTCATCATCAAACCATATATTGCTTACTATTTCATCATATTTCTTGTGGTAGATAAATATAGGTACGTGGTGTCCATCGCAGGATATATCTTCGATACCCTCGTCGTTCATTATTATATCTAACTTTCCATATCCTAGAAAATCCTGGAATAATCTATAGAATATTTTATTTTTTGATTCTTCTGATTCTTTTTCCAACTCTTCCTTGGTCTTTTTTGTTTCTACTTTTTCTGTTAGCTGTTTTTTTGCTTTATCTTTACTTTTCTTTGAAAAACTTAATGGAAACTTACTTTTTCCAATGTTCTCTTTTTTCTTTTCTACAAAATTTATGTTGTTATCTTCAATTATTTGCTCCAGTGTTTCTTCTAAAAATGTTGCTTTTTTTTCTTCTATTAAGTCTTCTATGTTTACATCAGCAAGCATTTTGAAAAGACGTGTAAGTTCTTTTTTAATTTCTTTTTCATGTTTGGTTAAAACTGGCTCGTCTATTTCATATAAATATTCATTTGACTCTTTATCAAGGATTATTCTTC
>CAZKUB010000311.1:0-4847 GCA_964555835.1 uncultured Thermoplasmatales archaeon | reverse complement strand
TAAAACCTTCAGGCCAGTTATCTGGGTCAAGTCCTTTCTGCGCTAAAAAAGCAATAGTCCAGCGTTCAAGTCCTATACCTGAGCATCCGCTCCACAGCTGGCTTTTTTGTGCTTTTATGTTGAATGCTTTTATGTATTTATCACCGAGGATGCTTAGGTTCTGAAATTCAAGCCATTCTGATTTTTTTCTATCACCACGATATGGCATGTATGCTTCAAAATCAATAGTTCCTGTGTCTTGTGTTACTGTGTCACCGATTTTTCCAGCTTGCTGCATGTACCATGGGGTCACCCAGGCCATACGCCATTCTAAATCAAATATGTTGTTGAATACATGTTTATAACGATCTAATAATTTTTCACGTAGTTTTAGAAGTTGCTCACGGGTTCCGATATAAACAGGTTCTATTCTGTGAAACTCATCAACACGTTCTATTCCATGCCTTCCACCAGATTCATATCTGTTTGATACTGCTGTATTATCATATATGAAGACGGGTAGGCTTTTTTCAGATATGGTTTTTCCTTTAAAACTCCAGTAAATTAATGGACATTGTGCATAACATATACCGCCAACAGGGTCTCCAAGATTTTTTTTCAATTCATCTATGTGTATTTCTTTTGTGATTTTTGTAAGATCCACAAAATGCTCCCAGGCTTGTGTGTCACGGGTTGCAGGTTCTGATACATAGTAGAACTCTCCAGGCATGCCTTCCATATGACCTGTTTTAAGCCATACTTCAAAAGGTACTAGATTAGACTCGATTATTTCTTGAAAACCAAGTGGTTTTAAAACTTCTTCAACTGCAATTTTTTCCATTGTTTTAAGTATTCCTGCAGCTTGTGGCCTGTAAAACCATTTACCTTTAGATGGTCCTTGTTTAAGCCAGCCTTTTTTTACCATTTCTTCAGTAGGATCTTTGCTCCATACTGGTTTTTTTCCCTCTGATTCCCATATAGATTTCCAGAATTCAGCTTTTCCCTCGTAGTATTGATTTTCAACTTTTTCTTTAACTAGATTTATTATTCGGTCTATATAGTTTCTACGTAGGAATTCTTCATCAATATTTTTTAGAGAAATTGTTGTGTTTTTATCTTTGAATTTTATATCTGCAAATGGAATTGTTATTTTTTTTAATGGTTTTTTTTCTAGTTCAAAGTTGATATCATATCCTTGTATTTTTATATCACGAACTCCAACTTTATGTTTTTTTCCAAATTCTTTGGATATATTATTTTTCATCTGAAGAAGAGCGCTATGAGGACGAAATAATCCTTCGGATATGATACTAAATGAAAGACTGTTTTTGCTTACTTTGACATCTTTTATTTTAACAGAATCATCTTTTTTGTTAACTTCTTCATTGAATTTTTTGATAAAAATGTTTAAATCATCCTTAAAAGATGATACATCACCGCTGAATACAAACTCTGATTTTAAATCAAATTTCATAACATCTCACCATCTATATAAAGTAGATAATTATTAATCTTTATCCACAATTTTACTTGCGACTGATACACAAGCAAGATAATCATCAAGTGTATGTAAAAGACTTGATACAGAATTGCTTTTAAGCTCTGCCGTAAGTTTTCTACCAGATATTTTTGTTTTTACAAAGTCAAAATCATCAACGCTTACTGCTTTTACAATTTTTTTTACGTCGTTTTCTGATTCAAAATCAATTTCAAGACTGCATTTTGCTTTCATAAACTCACTTCTTTAATTGTTTGTTAATTATATCATCAACTAGTTTAAGAAAATCTTCTTCTTGTTCTAAAGCAAGTGTCGCACCACTTGCAATTGCGTGTCCACCTCCGTGTCCACCTAGTTTTTTTGCTGCTTGTTTCATAGCACTGCCAAGGTCAAGACCAATATTTACAAGATGCTGGTTGCCCCTGCAGGATACATGAATTTCATCTTTGTTTTTTACAATTGATATGAGCGGTTTTTTATCGTCAAGCATGAAGTTTGTTGCAATACCGCATATAACACCACCTGTAGATGAATTGTTACTGTAGAAATATCTATAATTTTTTAGCTCATGAAATCCTTCAGATTCAAGTCTGAGAACCTCTTCTAGAATGTTTTCTTTAAATTTTTTTTCAAGCTTTACTGCTTTTTCTAAAGATTTTTTATCACCCAGTGCTGTAGAAAGCCCCGTTCCTCGATTTCCGCCTTTTCCACAGGCGTCAAGTAAATCTGCAAATTGTTCGAACTCATAAGGAATATTCTTAGATATAAAACGATTCCTTATCAATGTTTCAAGGATGTTTTTCTCACAGCCTTTTTTGATTAAAGTAAGCATTAGATAAGAGTTGAGTTTTTTGAGTGTTTCATCTTTTAAATCACTTATTTTATCAGATTTTATACCAATTTTTTTTATTAATTCATCAATTTTTTCCTTATTACCCGATAGGCCTGAGAAATATGGATCAATTGCATAATAAAGCGATTCAGAAATAGTTTCTCCAGAGAATTTAATACTTTTTTTTTCAGTGATTAAACCTTTTTCTAAAGCATCTTCAATAAGTTTTTTGTTATATCCTTTAAAACCACCGATGTACTGTTTATCACCTGTAGCGCCAACAAGTGCAAGTGATATAAGATCAGAATTATTATGATTTAGAGCTTCTGCAACACTATACGTAAGTGTCGCACCGCAAGCTTCATAATTGCCATTTATGTCATTTAGATTAGCATTAATTTGAAGCACGTTATCTGAGGTTTTTTCTTTTATTACTTGATGATGATCGATAATTATTGATTTAGAATTTATTTTTTCAATTGATTCAATTTGTCCGCTGCCCATGTCACAAAAAATAATAATTTTATTTTCCTCTTTTGAAATACGTTCAAGGCCTTTGTCAAAAGGATTGCGCATTAGAGTTGCATGAAAGTTATAACCCTCGCGATACACTGCTTTGCAGATAATTGTTGCAGCAGAGATTCCATCGGCATCATAATGAGAAATCACTCTAATACGAGTGTCCTTTGGAAAGGATTTGATTAATTCCGCTGCTTTTTTACAAAGCTTTTCAAGATTTTTAGTCATTTAAGAAAAAATATAAATAAAAACTAGGTAAAAAAACTAGTCGTTTATTCAAACAACAATTTTGCCTGTTTGGGGTTGTATTTCCAGTTCTCAGGGATTTTACCTGTGCTTATGTAATAACCTGCAAGACGGCGTATTTTTGATTCTGTAAGCTGTAGTCCTCTTTTGTTATGAAGATCCTTTTTATTTGTTTCTAAGTGTTTTCTAAGTGAAAGAGCTGTTCTTATAAGGTTTATAAGGTCTTCCGGTAGTTCTGTTTTTATATTGTTTGCTGCAAGGATTTTTGTAACACTTTTACCCGTTGCAAGTTTTATATCAGGAACTGCATATTGATCTCTTAGTACCATTCCTATCTGACTTGTGTTTTTTCCTCCTTTTGCAAGATCCAGTACATGAGATTCTACTTCTCGGGGATTAAGCGAACTCCATTCAGGATGTTTTTTTCTGTCTACAGGATGTTTAGATCCGGATTTGCCTTTTCTTCTTGCATGCATTCGTGACATATTCTTTTTACCTCAGATATAATATTTATAAGGTATCACCAGAATAAGCTTTTAATATATAAAATTGAAGGTTGAAAAAGGGCATAAAAGCCCATTTTTATTCATTTTTGTAGAATTTTTTCATATCTTCAAGAGTCATCGGCTTATAATCAAACGCATGACCGGCACTGCCAAACTTTTTGTAACGCTCCATTATAATTTCCTTCATTGCATCCCTTGATGGCCCTAGATAGCTACGAGGATCAAACTCTGCAGGATGCTCTTTAAAAATTTTTCTAATAGTAGCAGTTACGGCAAGTCTTAGGTCAGTATCAACATTTACTTTTCTTACACCTGCTTTAATTCCTTCTTGTATGGCCCAGAGTGGTACTCCATATGTTTCAGGGATTGAGCCACCATATTCATTTATTTGAGCAATTAGTTCTTGTGGTACTGATGATGAACCGTGCATCACCATATGTAGATCTGGGCAGAGCTCATGGATTCTTCTGATGATATCCATCGCAAGTAGGTTTTTATCTGGATCTGGTTTGATTTTGAATTTATAAGCGCCATGACTTGTTCCTATTGCAACAGCAAGTGCATCAACCTTTGTTTTTTCTACGAACTCTTTTACTTGCTCAGGATCTGTTAGTTTTTCTTCACCAGAGCCTATCCCGTCTTCAATTCCTCCCAAACAACCAAGTTCACCTTCAACGGTTATCCCTAAAGGATGAGCAATATTTACTACTTCTCTAGTGATTTCTATGTTGCTGTCAAAATCTCTCGGGGTTTTTCCATCCTCTTGAAGAGATCCATCCATCATAACCGATGAAAAACCTAGATCAATTGCAGTTTGACATATTTCTACACTTGTTCCATGGTCAAGATGAAGTGCTACAGGAAGTTTTGGATATCTTTCAATACAAGCATTCATAATGTTTCTCAGAAATAACATATCTGAATATTTCAAAGCTCCTTTTGACGCTGCCATTATAACAGGGGATTGTACTTCTTCAGCTCCTCTCATAATCGCTTGTGCTTGCTCCATGTTATTCACATTAAAATGTGGCACTCCATAGCCTTTTTTTGCTGCTTCATCAAGTATCTGCCTCATTGGGACTAATGACATATTTTTTTTCACCTCATAATTCATAAAATATTTTTGCTTCGTTAAATCTTTCTTTTGGAACTGTTTTTAATTTTCCAACAGCCGCTTCAAGTGGTACTGGAACCACTTTTGTTCCATGAAGTGCTGCCATTTTTCCAAACTCGCCTTTTTTTATCATATCTGCTGCAAGTATTCCAA
>CAZKUB010000310.1:0-2832 GCA_964555835.1 uncultured Thermoplasmatales archaeon | reverse complement strand
AGAAGTTGTTTTGTTTTAATTTTATTTAGATGCAAGCCTAGCTGTTTATAATCCAAGCCCAAGGCAAGTCCAAGAATCTGCGGATAAAATAAAACGGGAAGATTATATTCTGTTTCAAATTTTGATTCAATTTTTCTTTGATTATCTTCATACATAATTGAGCAAAAAGGACAGATAGTTATTAATGCATCAGCTTTTCTTTCTTTAACATTGTCTAACTTTTCTTTTGCCATTTTTAAAGCAGTTTCTTCTTCAACTCCAAGGATAGCACCGCCGCAACAATCCAGTTTATTTGCATAATCAACTACTTTAGCACCAGTCGCTGTAACCAATTTGTCAAGTGAAACAGGGTTTTCAGGATCATCAAAACAATCATATATCTCAGATGGCCTGAGATAATGACATCCATAATGAATACTAAATTTATAAAAGCCAAGTTTTTTTTCAATGCTCTTACTTATTTTATCCACACCAATATCTTCATATAAAATTCTGGAGAAATGTTTTATTTTAACTCCTGGCTCAAATTTCAATTTAATGTTTATTAACTGTTTATTGATTTTTTTTCTTAATTCCGCATTCTCAGTTAATGACTTATTTGCCTCAGTTAACACGGAGTTACAAGCATTACATAACGTACATATATCCAAACCTTTCTTGTGTGCAATAGCAAGGTTTCTTGCGGCGATAACTAAAGACGTCTCAGCATTACTAGATTTCACAGGGAAACCGCAGCATGAAAAATCCTCGACGTCTATAAAATCTATTCCAAGTTTTTTTGCTACATTTCTTGCAGAAAGCTCATAGTTCTGACTTCTAACAGGAATAGTACAACCTAAAAAAAGTCCATATTTCATTTTATTACCTTTTTTAAACTACTATTATCAATTATTTTAATCACATCATCAAACGTTTTTTTAACATGAGGAAGTCCTAATTTGTTTCTTTTTTTGTTATCAAAATCTTCAACTTCATAAAGTCTACCATAAGAACCAATTAATCGTGCTTGTTCTCTAAAAGCAGGGTAAATATATCCTTCGCTTACTGCAATATTCTTTAAAGTAGTCATAATATCGGTTAATTTTACTTCTTGAGGACATCTATCATAACAAGTATAACATTGAGAGCAAAGCCATATAAACTCACTTTTTAAGACACGGTCCCGCATACCTAGAAGAACCATCCTAATGATTTTACGAGGATTATATGTTTCATCTAGCAACCGAATAGGGCAGCCAACGGTGCAGGTTCCGCAGGAAAAACACCGTTTTAAGTTTTCACCTCCAAGTTCACGGGCTACCTCATATTTAAATTTTGGATCTAAGGTTTTTGAATCAATCATACCTACTTTTCCTCCTTTTTTGATTGTACAGATGTTAAACCTTTCCATATTAAATCTTCAATATTTCTAACAGCAATTGTTTTACCCTCTGTTTCAGAGATTTCTTGCGCTGCTTTTTTCAACGTTGTTTCACAAGTTGGACAGGATGTTACAATAGTATCTGTCCCGGTCTCTAATGCTTCTCGAATTCTTTTCTTTGCGATATCATTTGAAAGTTCTTGATCAGTCATAAGAATCCCCCCTCCACCGCCACAACAGGTTGAATTTTCTTTGTTGTTTTTCATTTCAACTATTTCTATACCAAGTTTTTCAAGGATTTTTCTTGGTTCCTCGATTATTTTTAATCCTCTGGAAAAATCACAGGGATCATGATATGTTACTTTCATGTTTAACTCTGCTTTTGGTAGTTTTTCAAGGATTACTTGAAGAACATGTTTTGCTTTTATGCCGTATCCTTCCTTTAAAAAAATGGTGCATGTTGGACAAAAAGCTACTGCATCGTTATAGGGAAATTTTTTTGTAAAATCCTTTTTATGGTTTTCATATTCATCTTTGAAGCCTAATACTTGCATGGGAAATCCACAACAAATCTCCTCATTGACGATAGGCTGTATTCCAATTTTTTCTAAAATTTTTATATATTTTTTTGTCTTATTAGGTCGACCTAGGTATTGACATCCCAGAAAAAGAGGTGTTTTTCCTTTCTGATTTTGAAATATTACCTCTGTATCGCCATAGATGTTTCCAGTTTTTTTGATGTTTTCAATTATGTACTTATGTGTATCTGATGCAAAACCACTGTCTACTAGTTCAGCTCTTGCATTTTCAATTATTTCTAAAATTTCAACTTTAGACGGGCATTTATCAAGACAATCCCTGCAGAATGTGCATCGGAATAGTTTATCAGCTATATATTGCGAAGGCTGTAGATCACCTGTAAGAAGTCCATAGCTCATGATTACTTTACCACGGGCTCCATCAGTATCCCATTGAATTTCTTTTATGACAGGGCATTTTTCAAAACAATATGCACATCGGATGCACATATTCATCTGTGTTTCATATTTTTGTAAATATTTACATTGTGGTTTTGCCTTATTTGTCACATTTAACCCCTCAAATTAGATTTTATATATCATTTTGTAACCTGGTAGCGAAGTGGTGTTGCAGTAAGCCAATCATCCGGACAATCCATTAATTTATTTGGATTTAAGATATTATTTGGATCAAGTGCTTTTTTTATAGCTCTCATCATTTCAAGCGAGTCTTTTTTCTCCTCTTTAAATGATGGTCCTTTAGAAAAACCAATGCCATGTTCCCCGGAAGTTGTTCCACAGATCAACTGAACATAATCATAGACTTCTTTAACCGCTTTTTTTGCATCCTGCCATTGCGACTCTTTTGTTGTATCCATAAGTATCTTTGTATGAATAAGCCCTGCTCCACAATGGCCATATGCACTCATCACAACATTATTTTTCTTAGCAATA
>CAZKUB010000309.1:0-4625 GCA_964555835.1 uncultured Thermoplasmatales archaeon | reverse complement strand
ATACCTGCAATTTATATATTTTATCTGATGATAAAAGACAGTAAAAAACAAAGACATCTTGAGAACACACCCTCATGGTCCCTAATGTATATCACATACTTATTTTTGGCAATTGGCTTTAGTATAATTACAATAACAGGACACACAATAGCTTAAAAAAAATAGGTTTTTTTAACCACCACTTATCATATGAATAACAGAAACTTCTGCTTCATCAGGAACAATAGTGTCTTTAAAATCCTGTTTTTTAACAAGCTCTCCATTTATCTTCACCACAACATTTGGAAAAGTATATCTCATTCTTCTGAGAAGATCTTTAACTGTTTCGTTTTCAACAAAATCAACTTTATTACCATTAACTCTAATCACTTGTCTTCACCTAATAGTATCTCAAGTACAATATTAGCCTGCCAGTTGGCCATAAGACATACACGAGGTGCTACTAAAACATCTTCATTGCTATCCTTTGCTTTTTTATCATAAACCATATACAAATTTCCAAGTTTTTTTGTGACAATTCTATCAGAATTACCATAACCTGCAACACCAGAACAAGCAACAACTGGAGTATCAGGTAACTTATGCATTATTTCCTCTATAAACATAGTTTTTAATTCAGCATTATCAAGAGCCTCAACAATGACATCAACATCATGAAAAGGCCTATCCATGGTATCCTTTGTAAGTCTGTGATTAAAAATATCAACCCTTACCGATTCATCAATACGATGAATGTTTTCTCTAAGTGCTTCTACTTTAACCATATCTATTTGATCACGGAAATAATACTGCCGATTTAGATTACTCTCTTCAACACTATCAAAATCAACAACGACAATCCTTCCTATACCTGCACGAGCAAGAGATACAGCAGCATTTGAACCTAGTCCACCTGCACCAGCTATACCAACACTTGATTTTTGAAGTTTCATTCTTATTTTTTCTGCTTTTTCAACAGTCATAATGTTCTACCATTTTTCCCAATACTTAGGATTAATGTTAGGTGGTTTTTCACCTTTACTGTATTTACCACCCCAATGATTAAGCCCTTTTTTGCCATCTTCATCTATTTTTTCTTGAAGCATGGTAAGCATTTTTTTATCAGTAAAACCTAGTTTTTTCATCTTTTGCGGTGTTGGTATCCCATTTGGTGTCCAGCCACGACGATAATACACTGCATCTGCAAGTTTTTGATATTGATCTTGTTTCCATTCATAAAGAATTTTTATCTTTTCTTTTGTATTCATTTTTTCTAGATCTTTTTCTTTTAGGCCTACTTTTTCCACCAGTTGTTTGTCATAACGGTCCTTACGTGACATATATTCTACTTCTGTCACAGGCCCCATAGACCTGTAAGGTATCCAATCATCTTTTCTTGTCCCTCGCCCCATCCAGACGTTCATAGCACGTTGCCAGTTATAACAACGCTCACTTTGAAGGATGAGATCCTCCTTTTTAACGTTCCAACCAGTTACAGCATTTTGGTATTCTACATAGTTTTGTACATGCTCAGGAACCTTTGCAGGGTCATCTGTCTCAGCATTGTCCTCTGGTTCTATATCATTCCATGGTAGTTTACAAAGTCCATTAAGTCCAAACCATGTCCTCCACATTGGAAAATAATGCAGTGCTTCTGCTTTATCTTGAAAAGTCGGGATTTGATTATTTACCATATCCATAAAGATAAGCCATGCCTCATCATGCTGAGGTCCTTTAAGTGTAAGACCGTATCCACCCTGCATAGCAAGACTTTCTTTTGTAACATATTCTGAGTACTCAAGTCCTTTGCTTTCCATACCGCATTCTTCTATCAGGTATGGATTACCCCATCCTTTCTTTTTAATCCAGTCTTTTACACGACGAATACCCTTTGATGCAACTGTTAGAAATTCACCTTTGTTGCCTTCTGCCATCCTGTGTATAAATTCCATTACTGCATCAAAATTACCAAAACATAGTTCAAGGCCATCACAGCGTTCTTTGTTTAAAATACCATATTCATACATTTCCATGTAAAAAGCAATTGCAGTCCCTGTGCTAATAGTATCAATTCCATATGTATCACAGTAGAAGTTGAATTCAAGAATCTCTTTTGGATTCCAAAGACTCATATTTGAGCCGCATCCACATGTTTCGTATTCAGGTCCGTCAACTGTAACTATTTGACCTTTGTATGGTCCTGTCTTTACTTCAAAACCATCAACAGTTTTTGCACATGCCATGCTACATCCATGCCAGCAACCATCAGGAATTATTTTTGTGAATAATTCAAAAAACTTAGGTGAATATATCTTCGGTGCTTTTGGAAAACGTCCAAATCTATAGTTTTCACAAGGTAGCAGATCGTATTCATCCATGATTTCAACCAGGTGAACAGTTCCAACTGCCCTCATATTACACTGATTTTTATCTAAATCTCGAATTTCACGATGTAGTTTAGTTCCAACCTTTACGATATCATCTGGATCTGCAGGGTTGTTTGAGATGCCATCAAAATTCTCAACTTTTGCAACAATTGCTTTTATTTTTTTATCACGTAAAACTGTTCCAAGTCCACCACGACCTGCCTGTTTTATTCTAAATACTTTCCGACGTATATCATAAAAACTAAAATTCATACAGCCCCAGTAGCTGTTCTCCGCTGCTTTTCCCGCGGAAACAACTGATATTTTTTGACGGGATTCATCAGTGTCTTCCGATGCATACATATAAGTCAACTGTTCACTTAAAAGATGAGAGTTTGTTTCTTCTAGAGGTGCTGTTTCAACAATGATTTTTCCTTTTTCACCATCAACAATAATTACTACATCATGTTTTGCTTTTCCTTGTATCTCTATTGCATCAAAACCTGTGAATTTAAGATAAGGACCAAAAAAACCACCTACATTACTATCACATATGATATCAGTAGAAGGCGAAACACTAAGGCAAAGTGATTTTCCACTACCCGGATACTGAGTTGTACCGCAAAGAGGTCCGGTTGTGATTATTAACTCATTTTCAGGACTATTCCACCGAGTTATAGGTTTTATAGAATCCCAGAGTAGTTTAAGACCAAAACCACGTCCACCTGTAAATAATTTTTTCATCTCATCGGTTACTTTCTTTTCTTTAATTTCACCTGTACCAAGATTGATATACAAAGTTCGGTTTGCAAAACCTTTTTCCACGCTGCCTTTTTTATAATTTTTTTCAGCAACTTTATGATGTGCTTTTTTAATTCTGTCAAGATTCCATTTATGTTTAGTGTTACCTGTTTCATATTCTGAGACAGGTATTTGTCCTTGAACCATTATTTATCAACTCCTAAATTATGATAAACTGTTTGTTTAATATCATCAATATTTACTTCTACAAGCTCAAGTGCACCTGTAGGACATGCTCTAACACAAGCGCCACAGGATATGCATTTAAAAGGCTCAATTCTAGCATCACTTTTCCTCATTGCATTTATTGGACAAAACCCAACACATGCTTGACAGCCTATACAAACATTCTTGTTTAATATTACAGTGCCTTTTTTATTTCTTTTAAGCGCTCCCACTGGGCACATATCAAGGCATAAGCCTCTCTGATCACAGACATGCATCTTGTATTTACCATTTTTATCCTGGATGATTCTAATTGCAGATTTATCCCCGCCTTCATCTGATTTGAAATGAACCTGGGAGCAAGCTTTTTCACATGCTTTGTCACCTTCGCATTTTTCAGGATAAAATTTAAGAATTTTCACAGATTTTATCTCGCCCATAAGATAGCCTCATACTATTAGCAAAAAATTTGCAATTACTACTATCCAACAAAAAGCTGATATTCCAAGTGTTGTAGGATAATATAATCTATCTGCAAGTTTTAAATCAAGTTTGCTAAGATGAAGTGTTGCAGGTAGTACTGTACCACCAAGTAGAGCTGCAGGTAGACCTGCTGCAAGTATAGAGGGTAAAGCCACTATAAAATTTTGAATATAAAACGACCCAAATGAAAGAGGTGTTAAAATCTGGGTAATAATATATCCTCCCACATAAACACTGTAACCTGCAAAGATTCCTAATCCTACTTTTGTTGTTAATGATTTTATATCTCCAAGATCAAGTGGAGTTAATTTATTAACTATTATTTCGTAGATAAGACCTGTTGCACCAATCGCAATTGCAGAACAAATATGACATGCTCCAAATGGATTAAAAAACCTTAATATCCCTGCGACAATGCCCATGCCTGTTTGCATTCCTTTCTTTCTGTAGGTTAATCTGCTCATAGTAAGAAAAAACATTGCAAAGATAGCTGACATAAAAAGTCCTGAAGGTAGCCCTGCGCTACTCAGCATAGGTCCTATGATGCATTCTGAAAAACCCCAAAGTGATCCGAAAACTAAAATTCCTGCTAAAAGTTTTGTTTTATCATTCATTTATTATTTCACCTCGATTTCTACTACATTATAAACCCAAAAAGCACGGGCAAGATCTGGGAAATATACTCTTGAATAATCTGTTAAAATTCCTTTTTGCATGTTATCCCATTTTACAGTTTGTTGGTATGGAGAGGGATGTGTTGCTTTTATTGTATATGTATTGCATGAGCCGCATAAAACTCCAGAATATTCTATTAAACTGTCAAGTGCTATT
>CAZKUB010000308.1:0-1596 GCA_964555835.1 uncultured Thermoplasmatales archaeon | reverse complement strand
ATCTATTTTACCTTTTTTAATGACCTCAATTATGTCTGATAGTTGGAGGTTGCTATCTGAAGAATAATGGGTATGAACGTGCATATCGATTCTCAAAATAGACCGCCATGCTCGAACGCCATGATTGCAACGCTGCTAATTACCCATAGTAGAATATTAATAATAAGAGGTTTGTCTGTTAAAAGCACTTCTTCGGGACTTTCACCTAAATCTTGCTTGTGAACTAAGTAAAGGTAACGAAAGATTCCATAAACAACAAATGGTATTGTTATCATAAAAAGTTCAGAATGACTATTAGTAAATGTATATAGTGAATAAGCAATCACCGTTGAAGCAGTCACGATTGAGATCAACTGATCTATGAAGGGCACAGGATAATGCTCTAACACTTTACGGTGATTAGAACCATTTTCGGCCAACTTGATAGACTCTTGTCGCCTTTTAGTGAGAGCTAAAAAGAGTGAAAGCAAAAAAGTGCAAATTAAAAACCATGACGAAACCCTCGCATCCACAGCAAACGCGCCAGCTATTGCTCTGATAAAAAAGCCAGATGCAATAGCGAAAACATCAATGATCACAAAATGTTTAAGCCAGACAGAGTAACTTAAAGTCAGCAGAAAGTAAGCACTGCCGCTGATAAAAAACAGAATGCTTATCTGCCAGGCTATAAAAAAAGCTGTTAGGGCAAGGGTGAATGACAAAAAAATAGCCAACTTTGGTTGAACTGCCCCGGATGCTATTGGTCTATATTTTTTGCGAGGATGCAGACGATCTTCATTTACATCTATAATATCGTTTATGATGTATGTAGCGCTAGAAAAGAGACAAAAGGAGACAAAAGCAAAGATAGAAGCACTTAATAGAAAAAAATCAGTAAAACTAAACGAAAATATAAGTCCGGCAAAAAGAAGCAAGTTTTTACTCCACTGCTTGGGTCTCATTAACCGCACTACTGTTGCAAGCTGCAGGTTGTTAATGATAGAAGTATATTTATCTTTTGTCAAACATATACGCCCCTGTCTATATCCCAGAAGAAACAATGCACTCTTGATGTCTGCATTTTATTAAAACAATAATACAATACCATAAACTCAATTTATATATCAACTGAGCTTATAATAGATATGTATAAAACATTCATAACCCTGGTTAGTTCAGTTATCTCAACTGCGCTATAATCTTTCAACTCATAAAGCCTCGAGGCCTTCTCAGTCGCAAGCCTCCTCAACCCACTTAGCAAACATACAATCACAAGATTCACGCCAATCCTGGCTAATAGCTTGCTGTAAATCCCGGTTGTCGATAAAAATAAAATTATCTACCCTGCTGTAGTCCAATATGCCATGATCCATCCACTCTTTAATTACTCTCTCGTCAACATTAGCCCTTTGTGCGGCTTCGGCCATCGTTAACTTTTTCATATAAGGTCACCCTGCCTTACGATTAATTTCTGCGCTTGCAATTCAAGTAGCGCTTTCCTTCAACCGCCGGTAAAGCGTTGCCTTTGATACTCCGGTCAGTTCAGTAATCTCAGCCACACTATATTCTTTCGACGCGTAAAGCTTCAGGGCCTTTTCCACTGCTTTTCCATCCACC
>CAZKUB010000307.1:0-5449 GCA_964555835.1 uncultured Thermoplasmatales archaeon | reverse complement strand
GTGAGTAAAACTGCACAGAGCGGTGAGTTTGTCCCACATGGTGCTTTTATAATACGAGGTAAACGTAATTATCATCGTTGTAAACTTGAGCTTGCAGTGGGCGAAATAGTGATAGATGATGCTAAAAAGATTATGTGTGGTCCTGTTTCTGCTGTTAAAAAACATTGTAAAAAATATATAATCTTTGAACCAGGTGCTGTTAAAAAAATGGATATGGTAAAAAAGATAGCAAAGGTTTTTGACGTTGGTACAGATAATGTAGATAGAGTTCTACCTGCTGGTGGTATGCAAATAGTAGGATCTTTTGGGGTGAATTTATGAAACTGGTTTTCAAGGATTTAAAACATGGTGAAGTAAAACTTATGCCTGAAAACCTTGATGATATATGGCATCTTTACAATATTATTGATGAGGATGATTTAGTACGTGCTGTCACTTTTAGAACAGATGAACAAAGCTCTGATGATAAAAAAAGAAGTAAAAAATCAGAGAAAAAACGTATGAAGCTAGGTATCAGAGTTACAGAGGTAAAGTTTCATGAGTTCAGCGACCGGCTTAGGATACATGGTACGATTGAGGAGGGCCCTCAGGATCTTGGTTCATTTCATACGCTTAATATCACAGCTGATAAGATGGATGCTTTTTCTATTATTAAAGATAAATGGGAGTATCATCATTTAAAACGAATTGATGAGGCGGTAAAAGAAAGCAAACAGCCGATTGTTACTTTTGTAAGCCTGGATGATGATTCTGCAACAATTGCAGTACTACACCAGAGTGGTGTTCAATGGATTGCAGATATTGATTCCAAGCGTTCTGGTAAGATGTATGAAGAAAAAAATGATCCTAATAAGTATTTTGCTGAGATTCTTTCTGTTCTGGAAAACAATATGACTGAAAATTCAGGTTTAATTGTGGTAGGACCGGGGTTTACCCGCGAGCATTTTGTAAAATACGGTCGTGAAAAAACCCCTGAGCTTTTTAAAAACTGTCATATGTGTACCACAGGGCATTGTGATATGAACGGGGTACAAGAAGCAATAAAAACAGGTGTCGTTAAACAAATAACAAAAGAAAATCGTGTTGTTTTTGAAACAGAGCAAATTGAAAAAGTTTTTGAAGAAATCAAAAAAAATGGTCTTGCAGCCTACGGTTTTGACGAAGTAAAAAATATACTTATAAATGGTGCTTCAGAGCGTGTTCTTATAACAGATACGCTTGTCAGAACGAAAAAAGGTGAGGAAATATTAAGACTTGCAAAGGAAAATAACAGCGAGTTTACAATAATAAACACGATGCATGATGCAGGTAAAAAAATAGAAGGAATTGGAGGCGTTGCTGCTCTCCTTCGTTTCAAAATTTAAAAAATGTTTTTTTAGTAGTAACGACCAAGATAGCTCATACTATAATAGACTGTGCTTCCCCAGTTTTCTGATTCTTGGGGTGTTTCTTCCTCGCCAGCGGGTTCTTCATCATTTATATTAAGACCAAGATTGTATTCATAGTATTCATATTCTATAATTAGTGAGAATGAATCTGTTCCAAGTTTTTCACGTATCCATTTTATTGGCATTAAGAATGGTCTTTCACCATGTTTAATAGACGCAGTTATTGTATATGTCTCTGCCATTATTTTTTCAGATAAATTTTCATTAAGTATTTCTCTTGCGATAAAATCATCTTCTGCATCTATTGGGCCTAATATTAAAGGAGATTGCGGATTTGATTGAAATGTAACGTTTCCTGAACCAGTAATTGTCTTTGTTTCTCCTGCCATATTGGTACCATCAATAGTAACTGTTAATGTATCTGCACCACGGTTTTTTAGAATAAATCCTCTGATATTATCAGTATACTCAACTCTGAATGTTATTTGTTTGACGTGTCTATCCGTTGGGATTTCAACAGTTCCATTATAGACTATATCTGGTCGAATAACTCTACTTGCTACATAATATTCTGTGTTGTCTGGTGTTGCTGTTGATTCCATAACATTATGCATAACACCATAGGTCTGAGTCACTTCTTTTGGCGTTTTTATTTTTTCTTCAGTATCAGTATAAGCAATAATTCCAATTCCAGCGATTATAAGTACTATTACAGCAGCTATAGCAATTATTTTGTCATTTTTTTTCAAATTCATAGCTTCACCCTATATATTTTATTTATTTGCTATTATAAAGTATGTTTACATCTTTATTAAGTTTTTCCTTTATTTCTATTTTATACATACTTATCACGACTAGGAAAGTACACAATAATATTTAAATATTTTCATTTATATAAAATGTTTGCGAAGTGAAAATATTATATTAAAACAGCTAAAAAACAAAAGGCATCTCAAAACCACATTTTTTACATTTATTTTCATCAAGACCTTTTAATTCAACATTAAAATAGTTTCTCTTAATACACAAATTACCACAATTTGGACAATATGTATTTCCATATTCATCAGAAGTAATGTTACCGAGATACACGAAATTTAAACCAGATTTAAAAGCAACATCATAAATATTCTTCATGGTGCTCATAGGTGTTGTATCCACATCAAACATGTTATGATCAGGGTGAAAACGTGAAAAATGAACAGGTATGTTTTCATCTAAACTTCTTACCACCCAAGAACAGAATCTACTAATTTCATTCAGGGAGTCATTATACCCAGGTATAACTAGATATGTAAGCTCGATATGAATACCAAGATTTTTTGCTAAAACACAAGTATCTAGAACTGGTTTTAAACGTGCTTTACAAATTTTTTTATAAAAATCATCAGTAAAACCTTTGACATCGATATTCATCGCATCTAAAAAAGCTGAAATCTTTTTCAAAGGCTCTTCCGAGATATATCCATTAGTGACATAACAGGTATAAAGTTTTTTTTCTTTTGCAAGTTTTGCAACATCAAAAGTATATTCATACCAAATGCTAGGCTCATTATATGTAAATGCAATAACTTGACAATTTTTTTCTTTTGCAAGCTCCACTGCATGTTTTGGACTTATCTCACGCAGATAAGGAAAGCTAATATCTGCATTAGATATACTAGCATTTTGACAGTTAAGACATTTAAAATTACAACCAACAGTACCCATAGAAAAAACACTGCTACCGGGATAAAAATGATACAACGGTTTTTTCTCAATAGGATCTACGGCTAATGAAGAACAGGAGCTGTAAATCAGTGAAAAAAGCATGCCAGCTTCGTTTGTTCTAACACCGCATATACCAAGATCATTGTTGTTTATTATACAATTATGAGAGCATAGGTTACATTTTACTTTTGAGTTTTTGAGTTTTTTCCAAAAAAGTGCTTTTTTTTTCATAAAAACCTAGTAATTACAAAAAAACATATTATATAAAGATTATTACCCTAAAACTAATCCTTTCCTGCTACGCAATAAACCTCTATTAGGATACATGTCATTAATCTGTGGTTGCATATGACTATAATCCTCTAGGTTTTCATCATTTCTTAAGATGTATCTTGCATAATAGAATGCTTCCTCCACAGAGACTTTTCCATCCTTTTGAGTACTAAGTATTGGTGGCCTACCCGTTTTTAATAAACCTGGACGAAAACCATCTGCCTCACCACTTTTAATACCTTGGAACCAAAGAAGTGAAAATAATGGGCCATAACGTGTACTAGCATATCCTACTCTGAATTTACTAGCACCGGTGATTACTACTCTACCGGGTCTTGCAAGCCCTGATCTGAATAAGAATATTTCGGGGAAGTTTAAAATTGTTTTATCAGCAAAACCTCCGCTGTAACATGCATCAACAAGGATACAGGTTTTTTTTGCATTAAGATTTGATAAAAGATCACCTAGTTCTTTATCTGTTATAATTTCGTTACCCCATAAGAAGATACCGCTTCTTTCCAGAACCTTTCCACCTGTTAAAAAATCGCTTGAGTCTCCAAATCCATGGCTTGAAATGTAAATAAATACTTCACTGTCGTCGAACTTGTTTGCTTCATTAACAATATGATTTATTACTGACTCAACATTTTCTCTTGTAGCACCTTCATATGTTATATCATAAGTATGATAACGCTGTTGAAGTGTTTTTATCGGCCTACCCATGCCGTTATCTGCTCTTATCCATCCATCGTCAAAAAGTATAAAAACATTTGATGTAGGATACTTATAGTTTTCAATAAAATACTCTGCCATTTCCTCAACAAGGTAAAATCCACCATTTCCAAGTTTACTTTCATCATCATCTGGGAAATTAGCTGCAACAATAAATAACGCCCATTTATGTGCATCGGAAACTACAGTTTCATGGTTATAAACTTCAATTTTTACTTCAACTATGTCTGAGTATACTGCTCCGTCCCAAGCACGAGCACCAATAATATAATAACCATTTTCTACATTGAAAACATTCCAGGTATACTTCCAAGAAGTTGTTCCTTCAGCCGTATACCACGTATCATTGATAAGAACCTCCACTCTTTTAAGCGTCTGATTTCCATCCGGATCCATTGCAGTGCCAGAAACTGTTACAAAATTTGAAAAAACATCACCCGGCCCAGGATGTATAATCTCAACTACTGGTTTTGTATTATAAACTGTTTTTTCCTCAAATAAACCAGGTACAATAAACAATGAAACTATAATAGCTATTATGAGTAATATCGTTAATATGTTATAGTCTATCTTAATTTTTTTCATTTTCATGGCGTTTACAGTTATATTATTATATTTTATACTTTATAACAGTTATTTAACAGTCCTAACCATAAAAACAGTATTCAAAACATTTATCATAAGTTGAATTATTCTTAAAAAAAACAATGGCTAAGAGGTGCTTTATTTGAAAAAAATGACATATGCCAAGAGCGGAGTAGACATTTTTAAAGAAGAAAAAGCAATAGAAAAGCTTGTTTCAAATATAAAACATAAAAGAAAAGGAATAGGTAGACCTCTTGGTGGACACTACGCAGGTATGATAGAATTTGGAGAATACGCATTAGTACTTTGTACAGATGGTGTTGGAAGTAAAGTAGAAATCGCCTCTCAAATTAAAAAATATGACACTGTTGGAATAGATTGTATCGCGATGAATGTAAACGATGCAATATGTGTTGGAGCAGAGCCGCTTGCATTTGTAGATTATCTTGCAATAAATAATCCTGATCCTAAAATAACAAATGAGATAGGAAGAGGACTTGCAAAAGGCGCAGAGCTTTCCGATATCTCAATAATAGGTGGGGAAACTGCATCTCTTCCTGACATAATAAATGGTTTTGACCTTGCAGGAACATGTCTTGCTTATGTTGAAAAGGATAAAATAATCACAGGTGATAAAATAATACCAGGAGACATAATTATCGGTCTTTCAAGCAGTGGGATACATTCAAATGGTTATACCCTTGTAAGAAAAATAATACAGAATGCAGGTCTTTTGTACAATGATAAATTCCCTGAAAAAC
>CAZKUB010000306.1:0-3758 GCA_964555835.1 uncultured Thermoplasmatales archaeon | reverse complement strand
ATATTTGTCGTTGTGATATTACTTTTTACAGCTTTTTTTGTTTTTAATAATCTAGTTAAAAAAGAAGTAGCAGATAAAGAAGCACCTTCTATTGATAGTATAACTGGTGATACAACAGGTACCACTGGCAAAATCACAACAATTATTGCATCTTTTAGTGACAATGAAGAGGTAACAGAAGCGATTATTTATTATAAACCTGCAAGTGCTAAGGATTGGAGTTCTAATTCAATTATAAACGGTAGCTATGATATACATATAGCAAAAAAACCTATTGAGGATTGGTATTATTACATAACTATAGATGATGCAGCAGGAACTGGACCTATAGGTAGTCCTTCTGTTGATGGAAGTATTTTTTATACAATTAGTGTTAAAGAGGATAAAAAAGAACTTGTTCATAATGTTTTTATAGAAGAAGGGACTGCTACTTGGTGTCATAATTGTCCAAAAGTCGCAGATATTTTACATGAATTATATGAATCAGGTGATTATAATTTTTATTATGTAAGTTTAATTCAGGATAAAAATAGCATAGCAAAAAATCGTTTGGAAAAAGATTACAATATATATGGTTATCCCACGGTTTATATCGACGGTGGTTATGACGTAGTTCTTGGTGAAAAAGATAAAGCTTTTTATGAAGAAAAAATATCAAAAGCACAACTAAGGGATGTTCCTGAGCTTTATCTTAATGTCACAGCAGAGTTAAAAGAGGGCAAAAAAGACGTAGATGTCTCTGTTGAAATTATAAATTATGAGAATTATACGTATAATGGTCGTTTGAAGCTTTATTTAACAGAGATAAACTCTTATCAGTATTACGGTGGACAAGGAGTTTATCATTTTGGCCTTATAGATATTATTTACGATCGAGAAATCCAGTTAATAGGCAATGAGGATAGAGTTATAAGTCAAGTTTATGATTTTTCTGACTATGATGTAGATAATCTCATGGTTGTAGCTGTTATTTTTAAATCAGAGCCTGTTGAAAAATACTCAGGTCCTGACAAAGAATCCCCATTTAACGCGTATTATGCCGATGCAGCTCAAGGTGCATTAGTTGTTGAAGATGGAAATCTCAGGCCTGAAGTAGGTATTACTAATCCTAAGAAAGGCAGGCTTCATATATTTGGAAGAGAGATCACTGCAACAATGGGTCTTAGAACTATTCTTTTTGGTAGAACACCTATCACGATATATGCTTCAGATGATTCTAAAGTTGAAAAAGTAGAATTGTATATCAACGGTGTACTTGTAAAAGAGTTTACAGATGAGCCTTATGAGTATATGTGGAAACGTACTAAATTGTTTAGACCCAGGCATGAGATAAAAGTAATAGCGTATGATGATGAAGGTAAAACAGCTGAGGAAAAAATGGATGTTTTAGCTTTTATGTTCTTATAACGAAAAAAAATTGGTTAACCAAAGAAAGTTAGATGTTTAATAATTGTCTTATCATAGGTAAAGCCTGTGGCTTGTTCTGAATAAGATTCATTAGATTTGAATACCGTGTTTGATGAACTTGTGATTTAATCGGTGTAGGCGTAGGATATCCTGCATCAATCCATGCATCTATACCACCAATCATATTATGTACATATCCATTAAATTCGCCTTCAAACATTTTTAGAATAAGAAGATCCAAAGCTTGATCACTTCGGATACCTGTTTTACAATAGATTATAACTTCTTTACCTTCATAATTTGTCATAAATTCATTTAACCCAACTCCTATATGCAGATCAGGATAGTTAACTGGGTTTTGTGGTGCTGGTGTCTTTATACGTTCTTTTTGCCATTCTTCTACGGTTCTAATATCTATAGGTGTTTGTATACCATTAGAAGTTGACATTAGCATCTCATAAGCCTTATGAACTGATATTGCAGTTGGGTATTCTGCCGCTTTCCATGCTAAGATTCCGCCAACCATATTATAAATTGTACCAGTAAAACCATTATCTATCAAGAGCTGTGTAGCCTTCCAACTTCTAACGCCGGAACGACAGTAGATACTTACTTCTTTATCTGCATATTCATTTAAAAATTCGCTTAATCCTACACCCTCTTGTAGATTAGGCCAGTTAACAGGTTTTTGTTCATCGCCATATGTTTCAATATGCTCCTCATTCCATTCGCTTTCAGTTCTTACGTCTATAGGGATCTGATAAAACGCACAATAACAACTTAGATATTCTTCAAAAGCCTCTTGGGCTGTTATATTTGTATATCCACTATCATTTGTTAAAAACCCGATAAATGTTTCAGATGTTGCAGACTTTTTTACGCCAACAGCTCCAGATAATGGCATTATAATTATCATTGCCAAAATAGAGATGATAAGTATTTTTTTTATCATAAAAACCTCTCCATTTTTATTGTTTTTTACAATTTTTCATATTATTATATATGCCCAGTATTTAAAATTAACGTATGTTAAATGATTTATAAATAAATATTTTTTACCCTGATACAAAAGGATAATCATCATATAATACTGTTACAAAAAGAGTTTTCAATCAGCTGCCTTTTTATGTCTATTATATAGACTTATTGCTTCATTTATAAACCCTCTGAGTTCTTCTTGTTGTTCTTCATAACTTTCTGCATTAAGACTATAAATTGTTGCAAATGAAGTTTTTACAAACCCCTGGCAGTACGTATAAGTAACTAGTGTTACCATAGGGTTTCCCCTATCTCCAACTATATCATAGATCGCCCTTGATTTATAAAGCGGGCTTTCATGATCCAGCTCATCAGTATTTATATGGACAAATGTTATATTTCCCTGTTCAAACTCGAATTGTTTATAAAAAACATCATCTTTTTCAAATGTAAAGTTAAAAACCTGAAATAAAACATTTTCTTCAAGTCTATCACATCCTGGGCAAAAACCAATTCTATATACAAGTATCACAGGACCCTTTGATAAATTCTCTATTACAAAACTAGGATTATCTGCATTATTTGCTGTTTGGGTTCTCCATTCAAACTTAGTATTCACTTTTAGTTTTACACAGCTTAAACAGAGTTCTTCAACTATTTTTCTTTGCACCTCATCATAGACATCGGTATAAAGAAAAAGTGCCCCTAGTGAACCAGTAAAAACAAGTAGCATTGCTATTTGTAATGCAAAGATTTTTTTCATTTAAACACCCCTTTGTATTTGACTAGATTATGCGGGCATTTTTGAACACATTTACCACATAGTATACATTCTGTATCTCTATTCATATTTGGGACATCTATCCCCATAGGACAGACATCTGAGCAGATATTGCAGTGTTTACAGTTTTTTTTATCAACCTTCATATGTATAATGCTTATTTTGTTGAAAGGTGCTAGAAACGCGCCAATTGGGCAGAAATATCTACACCAGCCTCGTTCTATTAAAAAAATTAAAAGCAAAAACAATGTTAGAAATACTAAAGCAATATAAAAATAAGGATTAGGCAAGTAAACTCCAGGGCTTATTATCATAATTGGAAATGTCCCTGTAAGCATACCCACAGGACATATATCTGTAAAGTAAAAACCTGTAAAAATCGATGTTAGAAAGACTAGTCCTATTAAAACAAGATATTTAGAATACCGCATGTAATGCTCTATTTTATGTTTTTCAAGTTTTCTGATAGAAGGTATCTTCTTTTTTAAAAAACGTGCAGAGGGTGCTGTCGCCCTCTGCAGAAGACCTATGGGACATGCCCAACCACAGACTGCTCTTCCTGAGATAATTCCAACTGTCCCAAGTATTAGTA
>CAZKUB010000305.1:0-2881 GCA_964555835.1 uncultured Thermoplasmatales archaeon | reverse complement strand
AAACTAAGTGTTAAATCACTGATAGGTAACTTGTTATTTATTGCAGTTTTATTCTTAGTACTAGCTCGTTTTCTATCAGTATGGTCTGGAACTCCTTTTCCAATCAACTTAGTTACTTCAGATTCTATGCAGCCAACACTGTTTGAAGGAGATATAGTTGCATGGACACCTACAAAAATAGAAGATATACAAGTTGGAGACGTAATTGTTTTCAGAAGTCATATACGCTGGCCAGATGAAAAAATATTAGTTCACCGGGTAACAGATATTATAACTAATTCTAGAGGAGAAATTTTACTTGAAACAAAAGGAGATGCAAATGAATACCCTGATCAAGCAGGGCCACATATCCCTGAGCCTTACATACGAGACTATGCGCTAATGGGAAAAGTGATATCCATAGGACAATTCCCTCTAAAAATACCATTTGTTGGAATGATAGGCCTTTGGATAAACCAAGGACTTGAGGCTATATCACAACCAGCAACTGCAAAAGAATCATTAAGCTATATCGGAATTTTTGCACCACTAACAATATCTGCTGTAATACTTGTAATACTTATATTTATAATACCCGAGCATGCAAAAACATTCAAAGAAAAAATAAAGTTTTACATATTTGGCTATAAACCACTTAATATCAAAAGAACAGCCGTTTCATTTCTTGTAGCATATATTGTTTTTTTAACAGTCATACATGCTTTTGCATTTGACTCACAAACAGCAGCTGTTGGAATAAATGCAGCAAGTGATAAAGAAGCATCTATTGATTTTGGAAGGATAACTACAGGAGCTGAATCAACTGCAAAAAATTTGAACATAATAAACCCTAGTACAATGCCTGTCAAAGGAGTGGTTTATGCAAGAGGGGATATAGGTGAGCATATTTCAAAAGAGGTTTTTAGTTTAAATAGAGGTGAAGTTAGTTCCGCAAAATTAAAAGCCTTTGCATCAAATATAACTGCTAATGGAACATATACTGGAGAAGTAATGGTTTACTCCTCACCACTATGGTTCTTATTTTCAGATTCTTTTATACAAAACCTGCTTGCTTGGAATCCGCAAGCAACAGTGTATCTTTTGGATTTATTTTCAGCAATAATACTTACAGGGTTTACACTTTTAATCTTAATAGGAGTAACTTATATATCAGATAATATAAACACAGTGTCAATTGATAGATCCTGGTCTCATTACTCAAAAACAATAATTAAGAAAAAACATGTTAATAAAATTGTTTCACTAAAAGGTAGAGTCAAAAATACATTTAGAAATAGCATGGGATGGATGCTAAATATAGAGTATTTGAAATCAGAGGGAAAAGAAACATTTTTTACAGATTATGGAAAACCAATTATAGCATCATTAGTACTATTCCCACTTATTTTTATTATAAAAGAGCCTATCCTAGTTATGCTACTATCTGCAATCTTAGGCGGAGCTATAGCATATGCTATAAGCTGTAAATTAAGAAAAAAAATTGTTTTAACCACTTTTATAATTATGACTGCTGTAGCAATTTATTTAATGATACAATCAAATTTTATAATACTTGGACAGCATACCGATATAATGGAAATACTATCGTTTTCAATGGGCGCCATGGGTGTTTATGTACTTATATTATCTCTGTTGCTCTTACCCTTTGCAGCTATATCCTGGGCAATTGCTCGTTTCATCCGAAATGTTAAAGAACAGAAAAACCCATTACTTTCTTTGGAGGGAAGCTGCGACCTGTAGGCTAAAGGAGGATATGTATAAGGATGGGGTTTTTTAACAAAAAGGAAAAGAAACTGCATGATTCTAAGCAGAATAAAGATAGCCCTTTCCTTAAAAAAGATAAAAAAACAAAAGTTGAAGACAATAAGACAAAGGTTTTCCTAAAAAAAGACAATGACATATCTGAAAAAAAACCTTTAGATCTTGAAGAAGAAACACAGGTTTTAGATGAAAAAGAAGAAAAAAAACCTTTTTCAGCTAAAAAGAAAAAAACTTTGATTACTCCAGATATGAAAAACAAACCAGTTTATCTGGAGGATACTGGCGAAAAATTAGGAATTGTTTTTGATACAATATATGACAAGGATAAAAACATAGTAGGATACAAGATAAAAGACGGTAAATCAGAGGCTATTCTAAGTTTTCCAGTCAATCAATTTGATCTTACAAATGAAGGACTTATATTTGTACCAGGATGGTATACCAATGCCCTTAAAATAATTGAAAAATTAGAGTTTAAAGATAGAATATCACCAGAGATCACTGCTCTTCTCTCAGATGATACAGTTACAAACGAAGAACTATATGATATTTTTGTAAAACATGATGATGAGATGGTTGAATACATAGATGATGCTAAATCACTTCATGATATGATCAATAGTCGTTTGAAAGTACTTGAAAAACAAAGAATTGCATTAAAAGACGATTTAATGGATTTAACAGAAAAAAGACTTATCAAGGATATTGACAGAAGAGAATTTTCTGAGGACGTAATGAAACATAGAAGGAAAGTAAATATCCTTGATTTAAATATTAATAAATGCAAAGAGTTGATAAAACGTCTTGACAATACGTCCTTTGGAATAATTGGTAAGAGTAGTTTAGTTGATGACAGCAAAAGATTAAGAGATGCTCATCCTCCAAAATTAGAAAAAAATCTTTTCGAAAACTTTTTAAATCAAAGTGAAAAAAAAGTAGCCATCGCTCCTAATGTACAAGCAAAGAATCGTGATGAATACAAAGATAGATACTTGCAGCTTAAAAACCAATATGAACAACTTGAAGAAGACTACCACGAGCTCAAAGTAGCAATTGATAAGCTTTTAAGCAAAAGCGATTTATAAGAACTTAGTTGATAATTGTTATAAAAATTAAAAAA
>CAZKUB010000304.1:0-2163 GCA_964555835.1 uncultured Thermoplasmatales archaeon | reverse complement strand
TACAGCCTGAAAATATGTCTGGAGATATAACAGAAAAAGTAAAAGAAAAAGCAGACATTCTTATAAAAATTATAAAAGACAAAAGAATCGATAAATTATCTGTTTTAAAATAATGCACCATTAAACATATAAAGTGATATTTGTATACCTTTTCTATATTATAACCTATGTATTAGGAGGTAGTAATTGGATGGGATTATTTAAGAAAATTAGACTTTCTTCTGTACTTCAAAAAATATTTGGTAAAAAACATGCAAAGATAGGTATTTATGGTCCTCCAAATGTTGGAAAAACAACACTTGCAAATAGAATACTTAGAGATTGGACTGGAGATATCATGGGAAGTGTTTCAGAGGTGCCACATGAGACTCGTCGGGCAAAATGGAAAAAAGATGTAAGACTTGAAAACGGCAACTCATCTCTTGCAATGGACATAGTAGACACCCCCGGCATTTCTACGAAAGTAGACTTTAAAGAATTCATGAAAACATGGGGCCTTACCCGCGATGAGGCGAAACGCCGTGCAAAAGAAGCAACAGAAGGAGTTATTGAATCTATTAAATGGCTTGAAGACATCGATGGAGTATTGCTTGTGATGGACTCGACTCAAGATCCTTTTACGCAGGTAAATGTAACAATTCTTGGTAACCTTGAGGCAAGAAATCTTCCTGTTTTGATTGCTGCAAACAAGATAGATATGGAGGAGTCAAGCCCCGCTACTCTTAAATCAGCATTTCCTCAACACCCTGTAGTTCCAATTAGTGCATTAACTGGATATAACAGTGACACGCTTTATTCAACGATGGTTAAGCATTTCAAGAAGAAACGCAAGAAAAGGAGGTAAAACATTATGGCTAAAAAAGATAAAGATATCTGTTTTAATCTCGTATCTCGTCAAAAATTATCCGAGCTCAACTCCAATGAGAAACTAAAGTTTATTATTAAAGAAGTTAAAAAAGGAAAAATACTTGTTCTCGAGCAAGGTCTTACACCAATTGAACAGGCCAGTCTTATTGAAAAAACAATGCAGGAAATTGAGCATGATACATTTATTGGTGTAGAAATGGAAGGGTACAGCGAAGATACTCCAACTTTTTTACAAAAATTATTTGGTCTTTCAAAAAAACCACGTATGACTTTGATAGGTCCTGCTGATCTTCTGAAAATGATAAAAAAAGATAATGATATGATTCAAACAAAAATAATATCGGGTACCGGAGCAAAATAATTTATGCCACATCAATGCTTGAAATGTGGAAAAACATTCGAAGAAGGATCTTCTCAACTTTTAAAAGGATGCCCTTCCTGTAATGGAAATAGGTTTTTCTTTACTAAAACACCTCTTGATGAAGACCAACGACAAAAGATAACAGAGGAAGTTGGAAAAGATATAAACTCTGTGATTCTTGAGTTGATGGGGGATGAAGGAGAAAAACTTGTTGACAAGTCTGGTAAATGGGCAAATATAAAACCAAAGGATTTGCGTAAAGCAATGCAAAAACATCTTCCAGATAAAAAGTATTCTAATTCTGATAAAAAAGAGGAAATCGATGTTTTAACTGATGATGAATTTAGAAAAAAAGCAATTGAAAAAATTAAGGCAGAAATAGATTATTCTGATTCACCTGAGACAATTGATGTTGAGCAACCCGGTAGTTATAAAATAGATCTTAAAGGTCTTTTAGAAGAGGAGCCAATTATTATTCAGAAGGATGGCTCGTATAATATTCATCTTCCGTCTCTTTTTAAAAATTTAAACAGAGATAAAGAAAAATAATATTTATAGAAAGTTTTTGTGCATTTTTACAACAGATTCAACTGCAGTTTTTGCTCTTTCTATTCTTTCTTCTGCTTGAAGTCTTGTCATACCTGGCCCAGAGATTCCAAGTCCTACGGGTTTGTCATATTCAACAGATAAATCTGCGATTTTTCTTGCAGCATGAGAAATTACTACAGCATCATGCTCTGTTTCTCCTTGGATTACTGCGCCTAACGTTACTACACCGTCGATTGTTTTTTTCTGAAGTAGTTTTTTGATCGCAAGTCCCATGTCAAAAACACCAGGAACTCTTATTACTTCTGTTATTTCTGCTCCAAGAAACTTTGCATGTTCTTTTGCTCTTTCCAGCATCATAATAGTAATATCATAGTTAAACTCTGATA
>CAZKUB010000303.1:0-1894 GCA_964555835.1 uncultured Thermoplasmatales archaeon | reverse complement strand
TTCAATCCATATTAATGGCTGCTATCTTCATGATATCACTAATATTAAGAACGTCATGTGCCATACCAGCGGGGAAATATTCTATTTATTCCAAAGTATGGCGGTATCTATTTGATAAAAGTAGCTGGACATAATTTTAAAGGTATAAAATGCGCAACGTTTTTTTAATACACCAGGACAAAATTCAACACTATCGCGTTTCTATATACAATTATTTAAGTAAATATTTATCTGATAATGGTTATCAGCTGGATGTAATATCAAATAGTATTGAAGGCGGAAGTCCATATAGAATAAATTTCAGATTTAAAAAAATAAAGTTAAATACTTTAAATATCATAAATGTAAATAAAAAGATTAATCCTGAGGCAATTATATTTTTTGTAAATTTGAAAAATTTATATTTGTTTCCGATATTACTCTGGTGCAAAAGAAACAAAATAAAAACAATCTATTGGGGGCATGCCATTGATCTGGGGAATAAACAGGCAGTATTTAAAAATTTTTGTTATAATTTGGAGCACCGCCTTGTAGATGCTTTGCTATTGTATGCACCCCATTTGCTTCAATATGTTAAACCCAAATGGCATTCAAAATGTTTTATTGCAAACAACACCCTCGATCTTTCTGACAGACATATGCCTGATGTGGATCCGCAAGAAGTCAAAAAAAAATATAAGATTATAACCAAAAAGAATATTATTTATGTGGGCCGCATTCAGAAGCGGAAGGGCTTAGACCTTCTACTGAATGCATTGACCTTGATCGATGACGGTTCAGTCGGCCTGGTTTTAGTTGGTCCAAATCATGATTGTGATATTGATTTCAGTGGATACGGTAATGTTTATTTGCTTGGTCCATTGTTTAAAAGAGATCTTGCAGAAATTATGTTGTCAATGGATGTGTCCTGCATTCCAAAATGGGTTGGGCTGAGTATCGTTGATGCTTTCTATTTTGGTTTACCCTTAGTTACTACGGACGTTGATCATCCACCAGAAATAAGTTATTTTAAAAATGGGATCAACGGATTTATGGTGCCTGATGGTGATGTTAATGCCATGGCCGATAGATTGCGTGTCTTGCTTTATGACGATGATCTTCGGGAAAGCATGGGGAAAGCGGCACGCCGTGAAATTTTGGAAAAGGCATCTATTAATCAGATGTGTGAAGGTTTCCGTAAGGCTATCGACTACTGCCTGAATCAAAAATAGAAACTGTGGATTTTCCATTCAACTACCACAATAGCATGATTAATTTTAAATCCTGAGGGATACGAAGAATGAAGATTTATCCGGAAGGTAGAAGTACTCTGCTTTTTGTAAGTGGTTTTCCCAGTGGCGGCACTGACCTGATGAAAACGATATTGAACGCCCACCCCGATATTTTCTTGAACGGTGAGATGCCTTTACTGGTTAGATTGTCTGCTTATGGTTACACCAGTACGACATTGATAGAGACTAAAAATGATATACGCAAGTTAAAATCAGTTTTAAGCAGTTTGGACACATGGAACAATATCAAAAATTTACACCAGGCGGATAACATACTTTTAGATGAGATCGAAAAGAACGAAAATCGGTTGACGATTAGAGATGTTTTACGAAGACTGTTTTCAGACAATAACACCAGGGTTTGGGGAAACAAGACACCCCAGTACACGGAAAATATGCCGGCGCTTTTTGACATCTTCCCTGATGCGCTCTGGCTGATTGTTACAAGAGATCCCCGGGATATCTGTTTATCATGGAAAAATAAATGGGGTAAAAACATGATTTTTTGTGCTTCTAAATGGGCTGGAAGAATGAAAAAAGGTTTTGAGCGAGCACAGACAAAACCTAATCATTGTCTTTTGGTCAGATATGAAGACCTTCTTTTAGAAACAGCACAAACATGT
>CAZKUB010000302.1:0-2009 GCA_964555835.1 uncultured Thermoplasmatales archaeon | reverse complement strand
GACCTTGGCATGCCAAAGAACCTTGCTAAGACATTGATGTATATCAGTCAAGTCGATCAATGCAGAAGCGCAGAGATAGAACGAAATGCAAACCTTCGTCAACCAGAAGTAAGCATTGCAATGCAAGAACTGCAGAAGAAAGGATGGATAACAAAAGAGGATCTTAAAAAGAAAGGTAAAGGACGTCCAGTTCATATTTACAGCCTTAATAAACCTATCAGTAATATAATTAAGAATTTTGAAGAAGAAAAAGTTAAAGAAATAACTGATATACAAAAAGATTTAAATGATCTTAAAAAACTTCTAAAAGATTTTTAATCTTTTATATCTTCACACTTTTTTTCAAAAAAACTTTATATCTAATTTAAACTTCATGCTTATTGTTAACTGTTTAAATGTTGGTTTCATTATATGGACAAAAAAATACTTATTTCAATTTGCATTGTTGCAATTTATCTAACCTTATTAGTTTTTTTTATTACACCTGAAAACCCGGATGCAACTTTAGAATATGAAGACTCAGAAATAGATTCAGAATACCAAAAAACAACATATGGAAACAAAAATGCAGATATCACAATAAAAATATTTGTATCCTCTGGTGATTGCTATGCCTGCGAGGAAGGAAAAGATAGATTATTCAACGACATCTTCCCAGGTAATGAAAGCCTTTTGTTCATAGAAGAATATCCTATTGGATATCAGGGTAAATTAAAAAATAATTATGACTTATTTTCATCTTATCTTTTTACAAGTATTCCCGGGATTGTTATTTTAAATACAGCACATCCAGATCTTAAAAATTATACAACTACCCTCTCATACATGGAGATAATGAACAAAGAAGACAAACTTCTTGAAAAAGCAGTTAGATATCATATAGATAGCAACTACTCCAAAGACATAGATCTATCAAGTGATGATTATAGTATAGATACAATCTTTGGAAAAATAAATCTATACGACGCATCACTACCAGTTCTAACAATTATTCTAGGAGCAATGGACAGTATAAACCCATGCTCATTTTTTATACTACTATTTCTACTAAGTATACTAATCCATACACATTCAAGGAAAAAAATGATTCTTGTAGGTGGAATATTCATATTCTTCTCAGGTTTTATATATTTTTTAATCATGGTTTTCTTATTAAAAGCATTTCAACTAACAGGTGAACAAGCAATTATCACTATACTTGCGGGGATAATCGCAATAATCTTTGGAATTCTTAACATAAAAGATTTCTTTTTCTTTAAAAAAGGCCCCTCAGCAAGTATCCCTGAAAGCCAAAAATCAAAACTATACAAACAAATGAGAAAAATCCTAAAAATCACATCGATACCTTCACTTATCGCAGCAACCGTGATACTTGCAATAACTGCAAACACAGTAGAGCTTTTATGCTCACTGAACCTACCTGTAATCTACACCGCGATTTTAAACACATACAGTTTAAACCCTTTTGAATATTACATGTATCTATTTTTCTATAATCTAATATATGTAATACCACTAGTTATAATCACAACTATTTCAGTAGTAACACTAGGACGCAGGAAACTAAGCGAGTTTCAAGGTAGAATACTTAAACTATTCTCAGGTATTATGATCTTTTCACTTGGATTAATACTACTTATAAACCCAACTATTCTAACAAATGTATTAATCGCAATAGAGGTTTTAATATTCAGCTTAATAGTAACTTTCCTGGTTTATCTAACTTCAAAATTTTTAGACAAAAAAAATAAAGATACAAGATAAAATAACCATATAGTTTATAAGTAAAAATTCTTTGACGCATAATAAATCCTACCAATAAAAACTATGGTGAAATATAAAATGTCAGAGTACAACCAGAAAAAAATAGAACAAAAATGGCAAAAAAAATGGCAGGATGAAAAAATATATCATTTCAATTTTAAATCCAATAAAAAACCATACAGTATAGATGTTCCACCACGTTACGCCTCAGGACCACTACACGCCGGCCATGCAGTTCATTATAC
>CAZKUB010000301.1:0-1901 GCA_964555835.1 uncultured Thermoplasmatales archaeon | reverse complement strand
CCTGTGAATATAGTTGATGTTGACGACCATCATGCTTTGATTCTTAGTTTTACTGAGAATTTTGAACGTGCTAATTTTACTCCTATGGAGGAGGCTAGGTTTTTCGCAAAAGCATTAGGGACTACTGGGTCAATTGGCCCAATACCAAATCATGGTACAAAAGAAGTTATTGCTTTGTCTAAGGAGATTCCTAGTAGCCCTGCAACAATTGAAAGACGGCTTAGTTTGTTGGCTTTGCCTCAGGAAGTACAAACTATGGTTGAGAATGATGAGTTATTATTAGGCGTTGCTGAGATAATAAGCCGTCTTAGAAGTATTGCTGACAAAGAAATACGTAAAAAACGTATGCTTCGTCTCGCTCAGGATTTTAGTGGTAAAGAACCAAACATTGGTAAACTCAAACAAGAAGTTGAAAGTATCAAAGAAACATACGAAATCCAGAAGAATAAAGAAGAAAAACAAATTAAAGAATATCAAAAGGAATTCAACCAGAAAAAAAGAATACTTGAAACAAATCTTAATGATACTGTTGAATGGTATAATGATACTTTTGATACCAAACTTGAAGCGAACATAGACCACGCCTCTGAAATTCTAAGTATTTTACAAGACAAGGGACATGACCTCACTACTGATAAAAACTTCGAACATCTTTCACAAAAACAGATAACACTTGAAAATTCAAGAGACCGTCTTTTATCTAATCTTAAAATAGTTAAAAAAGAGAATCTTGAAACTTGTCCGTTCTGCGGGGGCTTTGCTCGTGCAAGTATCATTAATTCAACCATTAACAAACTACAGGAAGAAATAGACACAATCCAGAGAGAAAAACGTAGTCTTTCAAAAATGGCAAGTGACGTTGAAAGTTATCGTGAAGACCTTAGAAAATCTTTAATAGAATATCAAAACGCTGAAGATGCTCTTAAAAAAATAGGGGGCTCAGAGACAGATGAGTAAACATGTAATACCTTGTTTAAGCAGTTTAAAAATCGGGGATTTAAATAAATTGATTCCCGACAACGTCTATGTACATAGTATAGACATTTCATATTGCAGAACGCATATGAGAGACAAACCTATAGATACAGATGGAAAAATAAAAACCTTTAAAATATGGGAAAGTGCAAAGACATTATTCATTCCTAAACAAACAGTAGAATTTAGTAGCCCTATCTATAGCAATCTTACAAAACCTGTAGAATGGAATGATTTCATAGATGATTTAAACATTTTCTACCAGTTAGCGACAGAATATGACCCTACCGCATATGAACGTACATATGTGGGGGATATAGTATTACTTGAAATTCCCACAGATTATATCGGTTCTAATAAATGGGAACATACGCCACTTGATGAGAACGACCCATTATATGATGGTGTTTGGTGTAAGTTTGGATATTTTTTAAGAAACTATAAAGTATTGGGTGCATCAGAATTGGGTGACATTCTTGCGGGCTGTACTAAACCAGCGGATTTGGTGCAAATAGATTTAGTCTTAACTAAACGTACTAGTGGTAATCTTAGAAAAACAGGGGGCATCATTCGTTGTTTTCATACTGGAAATGGAAACAGATATGCAATTTCTGAAAAAGATATTGTAAAAAATGTAAGTGAAGAATGGATTAAAGCTAATTTTCCCAGCCTATATGATGCAGGTATTTTAAATATACGACAATGTGAAGGACATTGGCAAGTTTCAAAAAGTTTTAGAGCCGAATCTTGTAGCCGACTTGGTGCAAACATATGGGGCAACAAACATGCAGACTGAACTTAATTTTTATGAAGAAAACATTATACTAGAAGAAGGACTAGAACATAACAGGGAACTAGGAAAAACAATCAGAGATATAGAATACCAGAAAACTAGAGACAACCCAAATATAGATACACAACGCAGT
>CAZKUB010000300.1:0-11631 GCA_964555835.1 uncultured Thermoplasmatales archaeon | reverse complement strand
TTATCAAAATCAACCTTGTGACCGTCAAATTCTGGTCCATCTACACAGGCAAATTTAATTTCCCCACCGACTGTTACTCTGCATCCTCCGCACATCCCTGTTCCATCAACCATGATAGGGTTTAATGAAACAATAGTTTTCAAATCATATTTCTTTGTAAGATCTGATACTACTTTCATCATAATAACAGGACCGATTGACCATACTATATCTATTTTTTTGCCGTCATCAATTAGTTTTTGAAGAACAGTTGTTACAAAACCTTTTGTCCCTTTTGAACCGTCATCGGTTGCAATATGTAATTCATCTGAAAACTCTGCGATTTCTTTTTCAAGCATTAAAAGACTTTTGTTTCTCGCCCCAAGTATGCTAATAACTTGGTTGCCTTCTTGTTTCAATGCCTTTATTATCGGATACAAAGGTGCAATTCCAACGCCTCCGCCGATGCATACAACAGTTCCAAAGTTTTCTATTTCTGAAGGAACGCCAAGCGGGCCTACAAAATTAAGAAGGCTGTCACCTTTATTCATCATGCCTAGTTGTTTCGTTGTTTTTCCAACTTCCATAAAAATAATAGTAACAGTCCCCTTTTTCCCATCATAATCTGCAATGGTTAGAGGAATTCTTTCCCCTTTTTCATCTATTCTAAGAATGATGAATTGCCCTGGTTTTGCTTTTTTTGCAACCAAAGGTGCCTTAATCTTCATAAGTTGTACATTATCTGATAAAACCTGTTTTTCAATTATTTCATACATGACAAATCACTCCTTTTAGAGGTATTTCCGGTAGCCTGTAATCAAAAGGGTTTTTAAAGCTTTACGATGATAAAAAAAGTTATTGCTTTCTAGTTATCAGCGCCTTTCCTGATTTGCCGTCAAGTTTTATCGTTAAAGGCTGCTTCAGTTTTATGTGTTTTACATATTTTAGTTCTTTTTCGGCCTCTGTTGAGTTTAAAAAAGCCCAGTCGATCTTATCATCCTTAGCTAATGAAACACCAGCATAACCAACTTCTCGTGATATTATATTTTGTAGGAAATGTGAGCCCTGTGTTGGTTTTATATTAAAATCTTCTAAAGCAACTTCAATTAATACTTTAACATTTGAAATTTGAAACCAATTTACAGGAATTCCTAAAAACCGATCTTGTGTACCCCACCTCCCTGGGCCGATCAGAACGTATTTTTTCTCTTTTTTTGCCAAAAGGTTATTGATTTGCTCTATCTCTTTTGATATCTCAAAAGTTTTTACAGATGAAAAACTGTCTTTTTTAACAAAAACTATGTCGTGTATATCCTCCATTATTCCATTACCCAGTGAGTTTTGTGATAAAAGAAGTACCTTATCTGATTTTTCGTCGTCTTTTGACCATTTGATTCTAGAAAATTCTTTATTAATGATCATAGGTCTGATTTGCAGTAGAGCAAATATTGGAGGTTTTGTTTGCATATCTACAGCAAATTCAAATTCTACATGGGTGCCCATGCTTTGTCTACCTATCTGTAATATGTCTTCAAAGACTCTTGCAAAAGGAATGTTGCCTTGTTTTATGAGATTTGAAAAAGTTATTAGTTGTGGGCCTTTTTTTGAAAAATCATCTATTATTTTATCATCGTTCATATCATAACTGCTTGCTACATACTGCAACTCGCCATCATCTAAAATTTCATTTATTTTTATCCGGTTTAGGTTTTTTGTGTCTTCTTCAGAAAGTTTTTGATTTTTACTGGTTGCTAAATCTAAGATATAAAGAGTGTTTTGTGTGTTTTCAAAAGCCGTTTTTGGTGTGTTCATCTCAGAAATATTAGGGTATTTTGGGCAGAATCTAAAGGTTTTTTCACCTCCGACAACAGAATAGCCTAGTCCAACGGCAAGAGTTACTATGCCGTCTTCTCTTTTTTGAGGATGTAATGGATAATAATTATAGGACTGTGCAACACCTGAAAAAGTAGGATAAAACCGACCCGCATGGTTTTGCCCGACTAATTCTTGTATTATTATCGCCATTTTTTCCTCTTCTATTTTTGAGGCCGTAGATTTTATATATTCATCTGCTTTTTTGAAAAAAACTGATGCGTAAACTAATTTAATCGCATCGCTTAATTGTTCAACTCTATCCGACAATTTTTTTTGATTATTCGGTATGAGATATGTAGAATAAATCCCAGCAAATGGATGCTGTTGCGAGTCTTCCAAAAGACTTGATGAGCGTACTGCTAGTGGCTTTTTGAAATTTGTTAAAATTTTTCTTAGCTTTCTGAGTAAACTTTTTGAAAGTTCTGCTTTTAAAAATATTTCAGATATGTTTTCATCAGATAAGTTACCCTCTCTATGTAGTTTCTCCCAGATTTTGTTTTGTTTTAAAAAATCATCAAACTCTTCTGTGCCTATTACTGCAGTACGTGGGACGGTTGTCTTTAGCTCGTTATATTTTCCATTAAGATTATAAATAGCGATTAATGATCTAATAAATGCTATGCCTCTTGCTTTCCCCCCTAGGGAATCTCCACTAATCTTTGTAAAAGAATTATCAAACTCGAAGGTTTGCTGTGAAAAATCAGTCACTGATTTGATTTGTCTTTCTCTTCTTGTTTCTTTGAATATTTCTATCAAGTATTTTCTGTTTTCATCTAAATTAATAAAATCATTTACTTTTTTTGGGCGCAGTAGAGCGGCTAATTTAAATTCTCCTCGGGCCATCAGCCAGTTTGAAAAATCGTTTCTATCTGCATGGTACCTGATTGACTCAACAGGTATCTTTTGCATGATTTTTTCAAATTCTTCCATGTTTGAAGCACGAGCAATTTCAACGGTTTCTTTTTTACCCAGGACTGGTTTTAAAAAAATAAAGTCACCAAAGCCGAGATGCTCTATTAAAAAATCATCAAAGTCCTGAAGAAGTGTAGATGAATTTTTATAAATAAAATAAGAGTTTGTTTTTTCTGCTCTCTTTCTGTTTTTAGGATCTGAAGATTGAAGTAATGTAGGTATGTTTTCGTTATCCTTTTTTACATATTCTATGAAATCATGACCTGCGTTTTTGTTTAGTTTTCCGTTTTTATAGAACTTAACATCGGAAATTATTCCTAAAATATTTTCTCTGTATTTTTTATATAGATCTATGCCTTTTTCATAGCTGTCTGCAAGAAGTATTTTTGGTCTTGTTCTTCTGCGTAACAGCCTCTGCATTTCATTTAAGTCTTCAGATATTGATCTTTGTATTTGTTTTACAATTTCTGTATAGATTATTGGTAAAAACATCGAATAATATCTTATTGAATCTTCCAAAACAATAATTACCCTAACGTCCCCTGTGACCGTGTCATGATCCGCATTTATTTTATCTTCAACATATTTTACAATTGCAAGAAAAAGGCGGGTATCGCCATTCCAAAAAAACGCTTTATCAATTCCTTCCTCATGTATTCTATCCTGACAGGTGTGAAGATCAGCAGAGTCTGTCGCAAGTATTATCACAGGAATGCCGGGACGTGCTTTTTTCATTTTTTTCCCAAATATAAAAGGATCCATCCCTATGTTTTTTGACATAGTTATTACAAGATCATAATTTTTGGAATTTATCTTGTCAAGGGCTTTTTTTCCTGAAGAAACTCTTGTTACCCGTGGTGGTGAAGAAAGCAGAAGATCTTGATACTCTCCTACAACCATCTCAGAGATTAATCCTTCCTCTTCAATTATAAAAGCATCATAAAGACTTGAGACAAGAAGGATTTCGCGAATTTTAAAGGTCATTAGGTTATGTAATATCTGACTAGGAAGCTCATATTCCTCGTTTTTTTTACTTGAAACGTCTAAATGATTGTTGTTCAATTTCATTTTCAACATAATATGAATGAAAAAACTTGATAAGAAGGTTTTGCGTAAAATAAAAAGAAGAAAGGAGGTTATTTACTTTGTTTTAAACAACGCCTTGATCAATCATTGCGTCTGCTACTTTTACAAAACCTGCGATGTTTGCACCATTAACGTAGTTTATATAATTGCCTTCTTTTCCATATTTTACACAGGCGGCATGTATATTTTTCATTATGCTTTTTAATTTTTGATCTACTTCTTCTGCAGTCCAACTGTATCTCATGCTGTTTTGGCTCATCTCAAGACCTGATACTGCAACGCCTCCGGCATTTGCTGCTTTTCCTGGTGCATACATAACTTTTGCGTCTTGCAGGTTTTTAATTGCGTCTGGTGTACAGCCCATATTTGATATTTCTGCAACAAGCATACATCCGTTATCAATTAATTTCTTTGCATCTGAGCCGTCTAACTCATTTTGAATTGCACAAGGCATTGCTATATCCGCTTCAACTTCCCAGGGTCTTTTGCCTTTTATAAAGTCAACGCCAAACTTGTCTGAATAATCCTGTGCTCTATCCCTATTTGATGTTCTCATCTCAAGCATGTAGTCGATCTTTTCTCCTGCGACCCCGTCTGGATCATATATATATCCGTCTGGTCCTGATATTGTAACTACTTTCCCACCTAGCTCTGTAATTTTTAATGCTGCACCCCATGCTACGTTTCCAAAACCTGAAAGTGCAACTTTTTTACCTTTGAATGAGTCTTTTTTGATTTTTAGCATTTCTTGAGCAAAATAGGTTCCTCCAAAGCCTGTTGCCTCTGGTCTTATGAGTGATCCGCCCCAATTTCTTCCTTTGCCTGTAAGAACTCCAACAAATTCATTTTTTATCTTTTTGTATTGACCGAACATAAATCCTATTTCACGACCCCCTACGCCGATATCCCCTGCGGGGACGTCTGTATTTGGGCCTATATATTTGCAAAGTTCAGTCATAAATGCTTGGCAGAATCTCATTATCTCTTGTTCTGATTTTCCTCGTGTATTAAAATCAGCGCCTCCTTTTCCTCCCCCCATCGGAAGAGAAGTAAGTGAGTTTTTGAATGTCTGCTCAAAACCTAAAAACTTAAGCGTTGAAAGATTTACACTTGGATGGAAACGGATGCCGCCTTTGTACGGGCCTATGGCGCTGTTAAATTCTACTCTAATGCCTCTATTAACTTGAATTTCGCCTTGATCATCAACCCAAGGCACTCTAAAAATAATTGTTCTTTCAGGTTCTACCATTCTCTCTAAAATCTTTGCCTTTTCATATCTCGGATGTTTTTTAATGTAAGGCATCAGGCTTTCAACCACTTCGGTTACTGCCTGATGGAACTCTTTCTCGCCAGGGTTTTTTTCAACTACCTTATTCATGAATTCTTCAACATTCTTATCCATAAAATTTCCTCCCTTGCCGGGTGTGTTTCGTATCAATATCGCCTATTAAAACTTTGTCACAAAATTATTCACATGTTTACTGGTGCTTTTTCAACCGTAGCATGAATTAGTTTTTAATAATAAAAAAACATACTAATTATGAGAAAATATTTCTGTTTTAATTTTAAAAGAGGGGTATGATATTAGTGAGCGCTGTTAATTGTAATAATTATAACAAAGAAGCTGTTTTAGAACTTATTGAAAAAGAAAACGTTTTGTTTATCCGTCTGCAGTTTATTGATATCCTAGGACTGCCAAAAAACATTGTTATTCCTTCATCAAGAGCAGGTGATGCTTTAGATGAAGGCGTTGCTTTTGACGGGTCCTCCATTGCAGGGTATGCTACAGTCGAAGAATCAGATAAAATTGCAAAGCCAGACGTTAAAAGCTTTGTGATTCTTCCCGAGGAAATCGATAAGAGAAAAACTGCAAAAATTAACTGTGATATTTATGAACCTAGTGGAAAAAGATTTGAAGGAGATACCAAGTATGTTCTTGAAAAAATTGTAAACAAAGCCAAAAAACTAGGTTATATCTATAATACTGGGCCTGAATGTGAGTTTTTTTTATTTAGAAGAGAAAACGATGACTACACAACAATTCCTAACGATTCTGCAGGATATTTCGATCTGTCTCATAGAGACCTTGCAGAAGGGGTTCGTGCTGATATTTCTCTTGCATTACATGCTTTGGGAATTAGTACGTATACCTTGCATCATGAAGTAGCTGAGGGGCAACATGAAATCAATTTCAGATATGCAGATGCTCTGACCACAGCCGACCGAGTGATTACCTTAAAATATGTTACAAAAGTAATTGCTCGTAAACATCGCCTTCATGCTAGTTTTATGCCAAAACCAATATACGGAAAAGCAGGAAGTGGGATGCATACGCATCTTAGTCTTTTTACAGAACGAGGCACAAATGCTTTTTATGCCCCTAAAGAAAAAAACCAGCTTAGCAAAACAGCGCTTTATTTTATTGGTGGTCTTTTAAAGCATGTCAAAGAGATATGTGCCGTTCTAAATCCCACAGTAAATAGTTATAAGAGATTAGTTCCAGGTTACGAGGCCCCTACATATATTTCCTGGGCAAATCGCAACCGAAGTGCTCTTATAAGAATTCCAACCGGCAGAGGAGCAGGTACTCGTTGTGAGCTACGTAACCCTGATCTTTCGGGCAATCCTTATCTGCAGTTTGCGGCTATGCTTGCTGCGGGTTTAAAAGGAATTGAAAACAAAATTACGCCCCCTGATCCTGTTGAAAAAAATATTTATTCACTAACACAAAAAGAAAGAGAAAAACATGAAATATCTCATTTACCCGATAGTTTAGGTCACGCTTTGGGTCTTATGCAGGACAGTGTTCTTTTAAAAGACACATTAGGGGCCCATGTTTTTAATAATTTTTTACATGTGAAGCGCAGTCAGTGGGAAGAATACAGAACGCAAGTTACACAATGGGAGCTTGACCGCTATCTGCCTATTTTATAGGTTTTAAGCTTCGTTGTATATTTTTTAGGGTGTGCTGTTTTCAAAATTAAGTAAGTTTTTTAACTAGCTTTTGTATACTTGTTTTTGTTGAGGTGTTGTTTTGAGCTTTGAAATGCAAATTGTTAGTAATACCCCTTTGGTTGGGGAAGAAGATCCAGACCTTGTTGCAAAGAAGTTCTTTGAGCAAATCGGTTATCTATCAAAAGGAAGTGCTCCTGATATACCTTTCAAACTTTTCAATGAGCATTTTCTTAAACATCCTGACAAAGCATGGTATGTTGAAGAGCTTTCTACCTCTTTAAAAACATCTAAGCCTACAATTTATCGTCATTTAAATAAACTTAAGGGCTTTGATATTCTTGAAGAAGTGCATGTTTTTGATGAAGCATCTAAACAAAATAAAAAAGCATATCGTCTTCGTTATGGAAATATACAGAAGGCCTGGAATTTTGTTGAGGCTCACCTTAAGGTTGCAATTGAAAATTATGGAAAAACTGTAGAACATCTACATGCTCTTATTGAAAAACAAAGGAAGGGTGAAAAATGAGCGAGGATGATGAAAAAAATAGAGTAGAGTTAACTGAGGGGTCAATTTATAAAATCACTTCTCTTGGCTCAAGGGAGAAAGTTATAGAAACAGAAGGGGTCTTTAATGGTTTTATCTCAATTGGAGTTGATGAGACAGGGCTTTTAATGACTCTCGGTGAAAGCCATGGTGCTCTTGCAGGAAAGACGCGTATCATACCGCTACATGTGCTCCTGTTAATAGATGTGCTTGACGCAAAGCAAAACGAGAAAAAAGAAGACTACAAAGGCATTTCCCATTACGTAGGATAATTCTTTTTTTCTTTTTTAATTATATAATTCTTTCAATTAATCTTTTATATTAGTTCCAAGTTTTATGTTTTGGGGCTTATGGTTAGCAAGCAACAACCAATAATCAAACTCAAATCCGTTCATAAAAAATATGATGAGTATGGCGTTGTTGTAAATGCACTAGATAATGTATGTCTTGATATCTTTAAAGGAGATTTTGTAAGCATAATCGGCCCTTCAGGCAGCGGTAAATCTACTCTACTACACTGCATGGGATTGTTAGACCGCCCGACAAAAGGAGATGTTTTAGTAGATGGAAAAAACACTTCTGAAATCAGTGGGAAAGAAATAGCACAGTTCCGAGGAGAAAAGCTTGGTTTTGTGTTTCAAAGTTATAATCTCATACCCCGGCTTACCGCTCTTGAAAACGTTATTTTGCCCGGCGTCATTATGCAAAAAGAGAGTTGTTCTCTTGAAAAAAAAGCTGCTGCATTGTTAAAAGAAGTTGGAATTGCCCATCGTGCAGACCACAAAGGGATTCATCTAAGTGGCGGAGAGCAACAACGAGTGGCTATCGCACGCAGCCTGATAAATGACCCTGTTTTAGTTTTGGCAGATGAGCCAACAGGTGCTCTGGACACAAAAAGCAGTGAAGAAATTATGCAGATTCTTCTTAAGATAAATAAAAAACGAGGTGCCACAACTGTTTTTGTTTCTCATGATCTCGAAGTTGCTCAGTACGCAAAGAGAATACTTATTATAAAAGATGGAAAAATAGTAGGGGACATCAAAAACACCAGAGAAAACTTTAAAAAAGCAGCAGAAACACTTAAAAATTCTAAAGGGAGGAAGAGATAGCGTGAGCATAAGCAGACGTTTTGCTTTAGGGGAGTTAAAGGAGCACAAACGCATTTATTTAATAATTATCCTTGTGATTGCTCTTACAATGACTTCTTTCATGCTTGAAAATGCCTATCTAAATTATATGATGCAAGTAGTTGATGATACCACCAAACTTGTTACATCTGACGCAGTGGTTGTAGATCCTCGCAGTACTCTTCGTGATTTATATGGTACTGCGCCTGAGCTAAAAAGTGCGGGCAAAATAGCAGAGCATATAGAGCAAAGCTTGCCGGGTTATAAAACAACTATACGGGTGACTGCTCAAGGAACTTACGGCATGGGCGTCAAAGGCGAAGTAACAGATGGCTGTACAATACAGGGAATTGATCCTTTAAAAGATACTCAAATTTCAGGTATTGCTGACAAGATAGTTGAAGGTAGGTTTTTTAGAGAAGAGGATGTTGTTTTGCGGGGACATACTCCTTTATTTATAGAAGTTAAAGGCCCTAGAGACTTACCTGATTTTACATATGGCGCAGGCGACCGTTTATTTGATAAGAGCGTCCCTTATCCTATAATTGTTGGTGCTACCGCTGCAGAGGTACATCCCTCAGTTGGCCTTGGCAAAACCTTTAGTTTGACTTTAAGTATCTCAGGAGAAGAATCAAGCTACACAACAGTTACTGTTAAAACAATTGGGTTGTATGAAAGCGGGACCCCTACACTTGATGCTCTTATGTGGTTTATGCATGCAGACAGCCTTCGCGAAATCAAAAGATACGGCGAAATAACCGGGCAGGATTTTTATGTACCCGGAGTTGGTACTTTCAGAGGATATAGCCCTATCACGGTTGATCGTAGTCGCGGGGATGTTGTGCTTGTTAAGGCCCCGGAGCCTTTGCATAATTTAAACCCTGTTGGTTATTCAAGAGAGGTGAAGAACAATATTAATGAGCTTTTACCGCACATTAAAGTTTACAGCTGGCATGATTTTCTTGTGTATATAGCCGGTAGCATGCAAGACGTTGTTACAATTATGTTATGGGGAAGTATTGGAGTGACTTTGTTTTTATGCGCGGCGTCTATAAAATATGTAATGGATTCTATAGTTATGAGAAAAACTCGAGAAATAGGCAGTCTAAAGGCTTTTGGTGCCCGGGACAGAACTATTTTTAAGATTTTTTTGTATCAAGGCATAATAATAGGTTTGGTGGCGGGCATTCTTGGTGTTTTATTGTCGCTTGCTGTTATGTACATGATAAACTGGTATGGTTTTAGTGTCGAGTTTATAGCGGGAACGCAGCTACAGCTCGGGTTTATTGTGAACTGGATCACAATTACCGTGGCTCTTGTACTGCCTGTCGTTTTATCTGTTGTTGCTGCAGCAATCCCTGCTAAAAAAGCAAGTATGTTGTCACCTGTTGAGGCTTTGCGCAAGGGAGAACTGTCTCTGTAGCATTTAAGATTGTGTTAATAAAACTCTGAAAATGCTTTAAAAACATGTTTTTTTATTTTATCTTTTTGACATTTTAACAGATTATTTTTAAATAGTTTTATCACCAAGAGATTAAAAAACACAACCGCGTGGTGAAAAAAATAAAAAGAAACAGCCTTAAAACAAAAGACATTGCCCTTTATTGGATGAAGAGTTCAAAAAGTTCAAAAAGATTCGTTGAAATAGATGTAATACGAGGCGTTGCAATAAGCCTAATGGTGTTCGGCCACACGTTATGGAATTTAGATTATTTCAATTTGCTTCCAATGAATGTTTTTATTTATTCTCTACTTCAAAAAATAGTTCCTCCTCTCTTCTTTTTGGTAGTAGGTTTTGGTCTTGTTGTAAGCCGAAAAAAGAAGGTGGTTGAAAAAACGCAAGAAAAAGAGTTCAACTCATACCTCTTTGTAAGAGGGTTAAAAGTCTTTGGTTTGGGCATGCTTTTAACTATCTTTAGCTTCTTTCTTATACCCGGGCGCCCTGTGCTGTTTGGCGTTTTACATTGCATTGGTCTCTCAATACTTTTAAGTATTTTTTTCTTGAGATACCGTCGAGCATGTCTTCTTTTAGGGCCTTTCTTTATACTTGCGGGGTTGTTCCTATCAAGCATTTCATTTAACAATCCTTCTATTTTTCATCTAATAGTTGGCCTACGTCCATCTGATATTTGGAGATATACTGTTGATTATTTTCCCTTGTTTCCTTGGTTTGGGGTAACTCTTTTAGGTATTGGTCTTGGCAATATACTATATGATGGCGATAAGAGACGGTTTATGTTCCCCGATCTGTCGGTATACCGTCCTGCAAAACTGTTTTCATGGGCCGGCAGGCACTCTTTAGGAATATACCTTCTTCATCATCCTATCATTGTGGGTGCTATATATGTCTTTGGCATTTGGTTCTAAAGTTAAAGTTTTTTTGAATAATTATAAAACTTTATAACTGAAATATTATATTCGTTTTTGGGGGAGTTTGGTGGACCAACTTTCTGGTTAAAAGGATGGGTCTTCCATTATCCGATTCCTCAATGTAATATGGTGTTTGGAATTCGAGGGGACCAAATACGAGTTACATGCTATAAAAATCTAAAAAAAACACCTCATTCCCCCAATCACTTTTTGTAACTCTCAGATTTTATAAAAAAGTTTTAAATCAGGCGGGTTTGTCCTCTGAATCTGTAGTTAGATAGTTCGTCTACTACTTCATCTTCCTCTAAGATTTTCATGATGTCTTCTGCTGAAGACGATGTTTTAATATCACGTGTCCTACCGTAGCGTCCTTTGGATATAACTCTAGCAGTAATTATTCCTAGCATATCAAGCTCTGAAATTAAGTCTGCAACACGTCTTTGTGTAAGTTTATCGGTGCGTGTTCTTTTGCAGAGGTCTCTATAAATTTCATACACTTCTCCTGTAGTAATGGCTCCCGTGGTATCCATCTTTTTGTTATGTTTTTCCTGAAAAAGAATAGCAAGAAGGATAAGTTTTGATTGCGTGGGAAGTGTTTTTACAACCTCTATAATTCGGTCTATTTCTATTTTGTTTTGGGCAAGGCGGACGTGTTTCTTAGTTATCTTTGGCGCATTTGCACGCTCTGCAAGCTCCGCGCTCATACGAAGAAGGTCTAACGCGCGTCTTGCATCTCCATGTTCTTGTGCTGCAAGTGCACTACATAAAGGAACGACATCGCCA
>CAZKUB010000299.1:0-2294 GCA_964555835.1 uncultured Thermoplasmatales archaeon | reverse complement strand
TATTCTTTAGTATCAGTTCTAATAATTATCTCTTCCACGTTTTCGATTTCTCTGACGTTTATTCCTAATCTTTTCATCATTTGTTTCATTTGACGTGGGTTCATATTACCGGGCATCATATTACAAAACCATCCATGTTAAGATTCGAAGGATATATAGATTACTTATTGTTTAAGATTTTGGTATGATAAAGGATAAAGAAGTACATGTTTTAGATAAAAATGCAGAATTTCAGGGTGTAAAAACAAGTACTTTAATGGAAAATGCAGGCAAACATGTTGCAAATTTTACAGATAAAACAATTAGATCTAAATCAAAAAAAATCCTTGTTTTCTGCGGAGTTGGAAATAATGGTGGAGACGGTTTTGTTGCAGCAAGGTATCTTTCAAAGAAATATGATACAGCAATATTTCTAACAGGAGACGTAAAAGATATTAAAACAGATATATCTAAAAAAAACTTTGATATACTTAAAAAAACTAAGACAAAAATTTTTGATATAAAATCGTCTAAAACAATAGATGAACTAATTTCAGAGCATTCTATCATAATTGATGCGATGCTTGGCATTGGTCTTTCAGGGGAACTAAGAGAACCTTATCTTTCAATTATAAATAAAATAAATTCATCAAAAAACAAAAAGATAATCTCTGTAGATGTTCCAACAGGAATTGGAACGAAAACATGTGTAAAACCAGATTACACAATAACATTTCATGACTCTAAAGAAAATATGAATAAAAATAACTGTGGCGATATAAAAATCGCGGATATAGGAATTCCAAAAAAAGCAGAAGAATACGTTGGCCCTGGTGAACTATCAACGTATTATCCAAAGCCTAAAACAGATTCTCATAAAGGAGAAAATGGAAGACTTTTGATTATAGGTGGAGGACCATATTATGGCGCACCAGCACTTTCGGCCTTTGGAGCGCTTCGAACTGGTGCAGATCTTGTTTTTGTATTAACGCCTAAAAAAGTTGCAAGAGCAATTACTTCCTATTCCCCTCTAATTTTCAAACCTCAACGTTTTGCTAAAAAAATGGCAAAGTTTTCGCCTAACCTAATAGTAAAAGAACTATCTGATAATGATATTTTTGTACCTGATGATTTAAAAATTGCAAAAAAATATTCTAAAAAGATTGATACATTGCTTATAGGACCTGGACTCGGAAATGATGAAAAAACACTTGTAGCTGCTGAAGAAATAATAAAGTTTTTTGTAAAATCTAAAAAATCAATTGTAATTGATGCTGATGCAATAAAAATAGTTGGTAAGAACCCCAGTATTATAAAAAACTCAAAAACAATTATAACTCCCCATACAGGTGAATTCAATGAACTTACAGGAGTAAAACTTTCAAGTAACATTAATGAAAGAAGTAAAAAAACAAAAGATTGGGCTAAAAAACTTGGTACTACAATTGTTCTAAAAGGCCATATTGATGTGATAAGCAATGGAAAAATCATTAAGCTTAACGATGTACATAATCAAGCAATGACTGTTGGTGGCACAGGAGATGTTTTAGCAGGTATCACAGGAGCACTTGTTTCAAAAGGTGTTAAGCCTTTTAATGCTGCAAGAATCGCAGTTTTTTTAAATGGCTCTGCCGGAAATCTTGCATTTAAAAAGAAATCATTTGGTCTTATTTCAACTGATGTAATTGAAGAGATACCAAATGTTTTGAGAAAATATCTTTGAGGGGAAAAAATTTGGACTTATCAAATATTCAACCAATTCCTAATAAACCAGCACTTATGATTCATGATAAAATATTAGTAGTTGCAGATTTACATATAGGAATTGAAAGTGAGTTACAAACACATGGGGTAAATCTTGTTTCTCAAACTAAAAATATGATTAATAACCTCAAAAAAATTTGTAAAAAATATAACCCAGAACAAATTGTTTTACTTGGCGATATAAAGCATAATATCCCTATGTCTACTATATCTGAAAGAAAAGATGTGCAAAATTTTTTAGAAGAAATAATAAAAATAGCAAAGGTTCATATTGTTGTTGGTAACCATGATGGATTCATAAACAAGTTAACTCCTTCGGCTATAGATATTCATCCGTCAGATGGTTTTACAATTGAAAATATAGGCTTTGCACATGGCCATAGCTGGCCAAAAAAAGAAGTAATTTTATGCGATCAAATAATAGCAGCTCATACACATCCAACAATAATGCTTACAGACCGTCTTAAACACAAGTCTTTTGAGCCTTGTTGGATAAATGCAAAAATAGATGAAGAAAAGATTAAAGAAAAATATAAAACAGAAAAAAATCC
>CAZKUB010000298.1:0-3401 GCA_964555835.1 uncultured Thermoplasmatales archaeon | reverse complement strand
ATATGTCCTCTCTTCGATTTTTACTGATTTCCATCCCGTCCCTATTTAAAAATATAAAAAATTGTTTTATGTATCTTTTTCGCAGGTGCATATGCAGATGCATATTCTGCTGAGTGTGCTTTTTAATGGATATATAAAAAATGCTATTTTTATACTATTTTTAGTATGATATAGTATCTCGAAAAATTTATTAGACGTCTTAAGCTCACATATTGCAGAGTTAAAGAGAGGTAAAAAATATGGAAGCAATAGTGTTAGCAGGAGGTTTTGGAACAAGACTTCGCCCTTTAACATATACTCGTGCAAAGTCTCTGTTACCCATTATGAATAAACCAATGGTATCTCATTTGATAGAGATGCTTCCTGAAGAAATAGATAAAGTAATTCTTGCTGTAAACTACAGAAAAAAACAGATTGAAGAATACTTCAAAAAAAATGACTTTGGGAAAAAAATTATTGTAAACGATGAGCCGACACCTCTTGGAACAGGTGGTGCTGTAAAGTTTGCAGAAAAACATATAACGGATAGATTTTTTGTTTTAAACAGCGACATTATATGCTCAATTAATCTAAAAGAAATGATAAATTTCCATGATAAAAAAAATGCTGCTGCAACAATTTCAGTATGGCCTGTAAAAAACGTATCAGAATTCGGCGTTGCAGATGTGGAAGAAGATGGAAAGATTATAGGTTTTGTTGAAAAACCCAAACCTGAAGATGCCCCTTCTGATTTAATAAACGCTGGTGCATATCTACTAGAACCAGAGATCCTTGATTATATCCAAACTGGTCGTCTTGTTTCAATGGAAAAAGAGATATTTCCACAAATAATTAAGGATACCGGTAGATTTTATGGTTTTAAATTCTCAGGTTACTGGATGGACATAGGCAGAATTAGCAGCTATTTAGATATCCACAAGTTTTTACTTGATAAAAACAATTTAGAAAACTATAAAGGAAAAAATAACAAGATAGAAGGTGAAATTAAAAAAACTGTAATCGGAGACAATGTATCAATAGATAAAAAATCCAGGATTAATTCATCTATAATACTTAACAATGCAATAATCCAGGAAGGTGTCAAGCTATCTGGATGTATAATAGGTGAAAACGGGTTTGTTGGTAAAAACTCCAATCTAAAACATACTGTTTTAGGTGACAATGAAAAAATAGAAGAAAACAGTATTTATGATAACAAAATAATCTGGACCCAAGAAAAACCTGAAGGCTATCCTGACAAACAAATTGGCAACCCTATAGAAAATAAATAAAATGTTTTTCATATGAAAACTCTTTTATTGAACTGAGAAATTAGGGATAAATAATAACAAAGGTGAAAAAGAGTTATGACTAAATTATTTGGAACAAACGGGATAAGAGGCGTTGTAAACGAGAATATGAACATCGATCTTGCCATAGGTATTGGAAAAGCATGGGGGACTCTTTTAAAAAGAACCATAGAAAAACCAAAAGTTGCAATTGGAACCGATGCACGTCTTTCAAACGATATGCTTAAAAACGCAATATCGGCAGGTCTTCTTGCAACAGGCTGTAACGTTGTAGATACAGGCATTGTTCCAACACCTGCACTTCAGTATACTGTACGGGAAAAAGGTTTTGACTCAGGGGTAATTATCACTGCATCGCATAATCCACCTCATTTTAATGGAATAAAAGGTGTAGCAAGTGATGGGACCGAGTTTACAAAAAATGTTGAAGATGAAATAGAAAAAATATATTTTGAAAAAAAATTCAAGCTTGTTAACTGGAAGAAAGTAGGAAAACTCACCCAATGGGACGGAGCTGTATATCTTTATATCGAGGGTATCCTAAAAGCAGTTGATACAGATCTTATAAAAAGCAAAAAGTTTCATGTAGTCCTTGACTGCGGAAACGGAGCAGGTTGTTTTTCTGCTCCAGAACTACTTGAAAAACTCGGATGTAAAACTACATATTTGTATTGTGAACCTGATGGAACATTCCCAGGTCATAACTCTGAGCCACTTCCTGAGAATTTGACTGAGTTGATTAGAAAAGTCCCTGCTGTTAAAGCAGATCTGGGCGTAGCACAAGATGGAGATGCAGATAGAGCAATATTCGTAGATGAAAACGGAGTGTATATATGGGGTGATAAAACCCTTGCACTTGCTGCTAAATATGCTACTATCAAAAAAGGTGGTATTGCTGTAACCCCTGTGACAACATCCAGCTGTTTTGATGATGTTGTAAAACAAAACAATGCAAAAGTTATACATACTGCTGTTGGAAGTCCTATTGTTGCACGTGTAATGATTGAGGAAAAAGCAGTGTTTGGTGGAGAAGAAAACGGAGGGCTAATCTTTCCTGAAATGCAGTATTGTAGAGACTCTGCAATGAGCATTGCAAAAATCCTTGAGATAATGGCAAAGCAAAACAAAAAACTCTCAGAACTAATTGATGAAATACCTAAATATGAAGTATTTAAAACAAAGATGAAATGCCCTGATGATAAAAAAGAACTAGTCATGAAAACCCTGGCAGAGCAAACTAAAAACGATTCAAGTGTAAAAAAAATAGATGAAACCGATGGTGTAAAACTATACTTTGATAAAGGCTGGATTCTTATGCGTCCTTCAGGTACAGAGCCCATCTTTAGAGTTTATTCGGAGTCTAAAGATAAAAAAATAGCGGAGGATTTTGCACTAGATTATAAGAGAAAAGTAGAAGAAATAATAAAAAAATCTTAAAAACTTGCTTTAAGAATAGGAGTAAGCTCTACACCGTTTTGAGCAGACAGGTGTATAGTAAATTTTGTTCTACTGTGCGATATACCACGCATTTTTACTACCTGTAAAGTCCTTATTAGATCAACACCTCTCTGCAGATTTCCAAGAAATATTATACCATCTGCGATAAACTCTTCTATTTCATTTTGTGAAAACTGATAAACCAGTGGTGGAACTTCAGAAGTAAGAATAGTTGTACAGTTTAACAGAGTAAGAGAAGATCCTAGTTTAAATATAAAATCACGTATCATCGCACGGTTATTAAGTCTAAAACAAAGTGAAGTAATAGAGTCAATTACAAGTCTTTTAGCACCCATCTCCTTTGCAATATCCCTTATTACCTCAAATAATATATTTGCTTCATCAAAGGAGTAACTCTCAGAGTTCAAACCAAGTCTATCACTAATGCTCCAGAGATCAATTAGACATATTTGACCAGATTTTACTAGTTTTTCATCAAAAAAATCATAAGTATTCTGAAATCTTTTAAGCATGTTAATATTTTCAGTTGAAGAGAAAAAAACTCCTCTTTCACCCATTTTTACGCCATTTACGAGAAACTGCATAGAAAGAGTTGTTTTACCAACACCACTGCTACCTGCAAAAAGAACTGTACTACCCACAGGAAATCCGCCG
>CAZKUB010000297.1:0-1989 GCA_964555835.1 uncultured Thermoplasmatales archaeon | reverse complement strand
TTTTTAAATTTAGTGAAGTAGATGATATTTCTCCCCAGCCACCAGGATATGTTTATGCGGGAGGGTGGTGGCCAGAGTATAGTCTTAAACAATATTATGTAAGTAATATGACGCAGAAAGCTCAAAGCGCTAGCTATGGTGGCATTATTTATGCTTCTGCTGTTGATGATACGTATCTTTATGCTGCAGGTGCTACTACAAACAAAGTCTTTCAGTATTATAAATCAAATATGACAAAGAAAGCTGAAACAGAGAGTTATGAGGATACGATTCGAGCTCTTGCTGTTGATTCTGATTATGTATATGCCGCAGGTTCTACTACAAACAAAGTCTTTCAGTATTATAAATCAAATATGACAAAGAAAGCTGAAACAGAGAGTTATGGTGGAACAATTTTTGCAATTGCAGTTGATGATGAGTACGTTTATGCTGGTGGGACTTCTACTAACAAAGTGTATCAGTATTATAAATCTAATATGACAAAGAAAGCAGAGTCTGCTGCTACGGATACTATCTATGCTATTGTTGTTGATTCTTCATTTATTTATAGTGCAGGATCTTCATTTCGTATTCATAAATATCAAAAAACTGATTTATCAACTGTTGCTCAAACACCGTCTCAAGGCGCTATGATACTTACCTTATCTCAAGATGATAATCATGTATATGCTGCTGGATGGTTTCCATCTCAAAACATTAGAAAATTTGATAAATCTGATTTAGGTTTTATTGCTGAATCTCCTAGTTATGGAGGCGTTATTGAATCTATAGCTACTGATGATAATTTTGTATATGCCGGTGGTAGAACCACGCAAACTGTTCGTCAATATGATTCATCTGATATGTCTTATGTTGGGCAAACAATTAGTTATGGTGCTAATATTCAAAGTATTTGTGTTGAATAAAATATTTACAATTTTTTTAAATTTTTTAGCCTTGTAACATATTTTTGATACGTATCATTGATACGTATTATTGGTTCGTAATTGGTATATAAACTCAAAAGGATGGAGGATGTAGAAGAATACGATGAACTCAACTATGATCGTATCGAAAAAAATATAGAAAATAGGTGAAAAAAATGAAACAAATGAGAAAAAAACTACTCTTGGTAGGCATATTGGCAGTAACTCTGTCAACGATTTCTGCGACGCAGTACGTCCGTGCAGATCTCGGTTTTAGTTACGAAATCGTACACCCAAGTGATGCAGATATCAGATATATCGGTTCTGATAATGCTGGTGATGGATTTCGTGTTCTAAGAGGAAATAACGCAGGTAGCGGACTAGCTGATTCTACATCTGTAGAACTTTATTTCGGTAAATGGGCTATTGGTCATGAAAAAGTATATACCGCTGCATTTGGCATTGTTAACGAAGAAGTATTTGCGGTTGATATAACTGGGATTACTGTAACTGGACATACCCCTGGTGCAAATTTAGAGATTTGGCTTCATGGAAATGAGGATGACGAAGCTACAGCAGCTCCAGCAATACTAATGTACAATACTGCAGGTACTGCTCCTGGTGGTACTTGGACTCTTGCAGCTGGAAATCAAGACCCTGCAGATATGAGCCATGATGGAACAGCCCAAATCACTACCGATTGGTGCCCAAATGACTCTCAAGTTCGAGTTGCAACAGGAACAACAGATGAAGCAGTAAGTGGAACTGCGGATTATGTTTGGGTTCAGATTGTATTGACTGTCCCAGAGGGTGCAGATATTGATGCCTTTAATGGAGAAATCAGCTTCACCTTTGAGTCAGACACAGAGATATAATCAAGTAGAAAAAAACATTAAACATCTTTGATTAGAACTAACAAAAAACCTGTTAGTTCTTTTCTCTTATCTTTTTTTGCTTGAACTTGAGAAATAATAAAAATTTAAAGGGTTTTATAACCACCAATCGTCCCACAAAAAAAACGTTTGGTAAAAAAACATCCGATTTACCTCTTTCACTTCACATTTCTCCTCACCTCCAATCCTAA
>CAZKUB010000296.1:0-5436 GCA_964555835.1 uncultured Thermoplasmatales archaeon | reverse complement strand
ATCAATTGTTCAGGATCTGCGCTATGTTCTATTTTTTCTATAAATGTGGAACAAAACTTACTCATGCTCTTCTTTTTTAGGTTATATTCTGCCCTTGTGATTTTGCCTGAATCTATTTTTTCTTTCAGCATTTCAATTTTTTGCTGTTCTTTTTTTATTGCTTTTTCTTTTTTAGCAATGGTTTTTTCAAGTCTTTTTTCAAAGCTCATCTTATTTACCCCATAGTTTTTTCCTATACGCCTCAAGGGTATTATTCTCATCACCTAAATATTCTGCGAAAGTTTTAACCTTGAAGTCTTTTAAGTTATATACCTCTGGAAAGTTTTCTTTATATTTTATATCTCTCAATAAATGATGATCAAGAATCACTTCGCACTTGATTTTTTTGATTATTTCTATAAGATTTTTAGAAGCGTTTTCTATATCTTCTCCACTTATTTTCCATCCTTTGAAAATTGTTGGAGGTCCATCCATGATAAGTATATCTGGCTTTTGCTTTATTATGTAGTCTGTGGCAGATTTTGTTACGGGGCCTTGTACATCTGATGCATGTAGAACTTTTTTTGAGCCATCATCAATTGTTGCCATTATTACATATCCAAGTCTTACGTTTTTGGGACCATGGAAAAAAGCAGGTGAAAAAGAAATATTTGTCTTTCCAAATCTATATTTGGAATTATCACTATATCTGAATTCACACTTGTTTTCAACGCTTTCTTTGAATTCTTTTCCACGCTGGATTTGTGACTTATTAATATTTTTGGAAATATCTTTTGCATAAACTTTTTTATCTTTGTAGAAAACTTCGTTAGGATCATAATGGTCATAGTGATAATGAGATATAGTTAAAATATCACATTTTTTAGCTATCTTTGAGATTTCTTTTTTTGTTTTTAAAAGCATTTCTTGTTCTTTTTTATGTGGTGGTAAACCATATCTTTTTGGTCCTAATGCTGCTGAAGGATCAATAAGTATCCTACAATCATCTGTTTTTATGTACGTTGCCATTGACCGTATTCCAAGTGAATCTGACGCTATTGGTTTTATTATCATTTTCTCCCTTTTTTCAATTCTAAAAAATATATTAAAGATATGGCTAAAAACTAGTATTTTTTATAAAGTTTCTTATTTTTAGAAAAATTGTGGTTTTTCTTTTTTAAACTCATCAGTAGCTGGGTAAAATGTGATTGACTCATCACAATGTTCACAAAAATATTCTACGATTATTGTTTTATCATGTTTTCTAATAGGTATTTTTTTCATTTCTTTTTCACATTTTAGGCAATAATATCTGTAGTTCATTATTACACAATTAATAATATTATAGGTTTAGATATATAAATATATGTACAATATGGGGGCTATTCTATCGGCTAAACATGTTTTTTTTGTTATAATTGATTTTTAAAATCCTATGGTAAGGAATCATCCCGCTGTTTGTTTGCATAAATGATTTGCCTATATCTTTTATTTCTTTACCTGATATTATTTTTGTATTGTTTGGGGCGCCGCGATGTGTATACCAAATCTCTGTGTTTTCAATGTTGTATTCTTTTTTCCATTTCAATTCGTTTAAAATAACTTTAGGGTTTTCCATATCTAAATAATAACATCGATATTTTGCAGGCTTTTTTTCAAATGGTCGTTTCCATCATTTTCTACTATCGATTCATGACCGGGATATATATCTAAAACATCTAGCTTTTCTAGTTTTTGTATAGATTTTTTTAAATCATATGGGTTTCCACCGGCAAGATCATATCTTCCAAAGGAGCCATATGCAAAAACAGTGTCACCTGAGAATAAAATCTTTTTTTCAGGATTATAAAGACATATGCATCCGGGCGTATGTCCTGGTGTGTTTAAAACTCTGAAATATTCATCTCCAATTATTAGTTCATCGTTTTCTCTTAGCATATTATCCACAGGCATTTTAGGCATAACTCCCCCTAACATCTCTGCAAAATCACTTTCTCCGCTCTCAATTTTATCAGCTGCTTTTTCATGTGCAAAAATTTTTGCTTTGCTGTTTGTCAATTCATAAAGTAATTTGACGCCGCCACAATGATCATAATGTTCGTGTGTGAGAATAATTTGTTTGATAGATGAAAATTTTGTGATATTGCTTATTTTTTCAGCCACATGTTTACTATGTAAACCTGTTCCGCAATCTATCACAGTTGTTTCTTCACCGGTTATTACATAGATGTTTGAGTCATATCCAATTCCGTATATGCAATGAATTTTCATATCCATAATTTGAAAAATAGTTTAATTGATGATAAATGTGTCGTATTTTTTTATTTAAACAATTTTGGGTTGAACATATAAAAAGTCATTTCACCGCTGCTATTGCTGTTACCTTCTTGATCATAGATTTTTGTTTCTATTTTTTGTTTCATAAATGCAGGCTCATCCCATTTCCAAACATATGGTTCTTGTGTAAGTGTATCTTTAAGCTGTCCATTTACATAAAATTCTGCTTTTTTTATGTGTTTATGGTCTATATCAAGACTTAACGGCCCAAAGATAACTGGTTTGAAAAATGGAATAATTTTTCTATTTTTGATATAAACAAAACTTTTAAGATTTATGTTGAATTTTTTTGAAAGCAAAAACACCGCGATGCCGATACCTATGATAAATCCTAGATATGGTATTATGCTAAATATGTTAGATCCTTGTTCTTCGTATTCGTATGAGATAAAGCTATAAAAAGAATTGTTTCTCCATAGGTTTCCTGCTTCATCTCTTGCTTCTATATGTATTTCGTATTCTCCACTTGGCAGGTTTCTATCTGGAGTGTATGTATATGTTTTGTAATCTGAGGTTTGTAATTCAGAGGTTATTGTAACGGTTATTGGAATTATTTCGTCTTCAGATATATAAAGACTAACGATATCAGCATATTCAATAGTTACAGGAACATTATACTCTATTGTTATGGCAGGGTTATCCTTGTCAATTGTACCATATGTTGCTGGTGTGAATCTAATCCATTTTAAAGTCTCTGGAATTATGATATCTTCATAAATGAAGTGATATTCAGTTCCAGGGTTATCTAAAACATAAACTCTGCTGTTTTTTCTCCATATCCTATCTTCTGAAATTTTAGTATCATTTACTTTTACAGTAAGAGTAGCATGTGGATATCTATCTTCGATATGAAGCCAAATCCAACTATCGTATTCATCTATGGTAACTATTGCTGTTGCGGTGTCTCCTTTTTCTACAGGTTCTACATTGTCTACTTTTACTTCTTTGATAGTAATAATTGAGTCTGTATTTGTTGTAGTATTAATATCCCACATAAATTCAGGTACATAAGGATCGTCTATTGATATTAAAAATACAGAACTATTATTTAACGTAAGAATTGAGCCTTTTACGTCTTTTAAAACATCTGAGGGGTCAAAAAAGGTATCAACTAATCCATCTTTATCTGTATCATATGCAAAAAATTTCTCTTCAATAGTTATGTTATATAGCGTTTCTATTTGAGTTATTACTGAATCACTTGGTTCAAATTTTATTCCTTCATCTATTGTAGCATATGCTGTATCTGTAGCAATGTTTCCGTCATTATCGGTGACAGTCAATTTAACTGTGTATCTTCCGTTTGTTAAATAGCTATGTTCTACCTTTTCTCCTGTACCTGTTGTTCCATCACCGAAATCCCAGGAGTATTCAATAATTTCACCGTCTAAATCAAAACTATTTGATGCATCAAAGGTTATAGTTTGAGTTACATATCCTTCATAAGGTCCACTTGCATTGGCAAATGGATTTTTTGTGTTTGCTTGATTTCCAGATGTATCATTTGCATATATAATGCAATACACTCTATCTGTGGGTGCTGGTGTTGTTATAACTTTTTGATAATAACTACCACCGGTATTATCCATATCTACTATCATTTTTCCACTATCTTCATACCAGTATTCAATATATACCTCTGAAACTTTGGTATTATCTGTGACTTTAGCTAAAAAAGTAAAACTATTCAAATGATTATCATAGGTCCCATATTTTTCTATTAGTATTGTTGGAGGTTGAGTATCTATTAGTATTATTGCTTTTGCAGTATCTGTATCTGTTTTATCATAGTTGTTAGTGACAGTTAGTACAACATCGTACTCTCCTTCAGAGGTGTAGATATGTTTTGGTTTTTGCCCTTCACCTGTGTTTTCATCGCCAAAATCCCAGTTAAAAGTAAGAGTATTTCCATCTGGATCTGAACTACGTGAACCATCAAAAGTAATAGTTTCACCTAGATATGCAGTATATATCCCACCAGCCTTTGCAGTTGGGGTTCTAGGTACTAAAGGATTATCATCTTTTTTACTTCCTGGTAGTATATTATAAGGTGTATTTCCTATTCCATCTTTGTTCGTATCCTCACCAGTATAGTCGTCCCAAAAGTTACCACCGATTTTTGAACCACCTATTATATTTCCACCGTCACCTGTTTTACTCCAGAAATTATTAGATGTGCTGATATCCCATGCATTATACTCGTTATCCTTAAAATAGTTATCATAAATCTCGTTATTAATTGAGAAATAGTTGATGTAAACACCATATCTTTTGTTATAAGTTATCCTATTTTTAGTAATCTTATTACCTGTAGAATTCTGTAGTCTAATACCATCTCGCGTATTTTCTTTTAATATGTTGTTTTGGATAGTAGTATAATTATCTGCGAGTAAAAAGATACCGTGGTTATTATTTTGTATGACATTATTTGTAATATCGTTATTATTCCCCACTATCATAATTCCATAAAATGCACCATGTAACTCTATGGTGTTTTCATCAATTTGATTATTGCTTGAATTTTCTATTCTTACACCTATTATAGCATTGCTATAGATTGTGTTACCATTGATAATATTATCATCACATTTATTGCTTAGATATATCCCATTATAATTACCATAGATATTGTTGCCTATTATATTACTATCTTTGCAATTTTCATTTAGAAAAATACCGTCTTTTGAGTTGCTATGTATATTGTTATATTCTATCTGGTTTTTATAGCTTGAAGATAAAAAAACACCGTATGTATTAACATTTATGTTGTTAAATGCAATTATCGTGTCATTATAATTATTTATAAAAATGCCATTTATGCAATAGTTAATAATATTATCAATTATCCTAGAATTATTTCCCTTTACTTTTATCCCTGCATCTGTTTCGCCAGATCCACTATTTTTAATGGTAAACCCGCTTAAATCAACATTTGATGTGTTAATTGTTACAACATCTCCGTTATTATTTCCGTTAATAGTAGTTTCTTCCGCATCTTCTCCAAATAGAGATATTCTTTTATCTATCGTTATCGTCTCGACATAGTTTCCATTATAGACAATAATCCTGTAACCTGCTGTTGCATTATCAATTGCATCTTGTATTTTATCAAAATGAGTT
>CAZKUB010000295.1:0-1864 GCA_964555835.1 uncultured Thermoplasmatales archaeon | reverse complement strand
CATACGGAGAGCATCTTAAACATAGACCAGCAGTTTCTAGAATAATGATGTCTTTATCTTGGCGTTTTTTTATAATTTCAGGTATTTTCAAAGCAGCGTAATGGTCAGGGCAAAGATCCCCTGAAATCTCTTTTCCTGTGCTTATGCCAAATTTTTCTTTGAGCAAAGCATCATCTATGGTATCTAATACATCAAATTTTACATAATGAATTTTTAAATCTTTTAATTCTTGTATGATGAACTTAATTATACTTGTTTTTCCACTTCCAGGAGTTCCTCCAAAAATTATGATTTTCATTTTCTTTCCCCCATTGGAGAACAGATAAGCTTTAGTTCTTCAACCTGTTTTCCTTCTCTTACCTCTTCCCTTACATCTAAGATATAATTATTTATCCATGAAAGATAATTTGCAATTCCTTTTTCTCTTATGGAAGTATGAATAATCTTGTTTATGCCCCCATTTCTCATTACAAATCTTTTATCTGTATCTAAAGCAAGTATCGGGTCATGGGTTACTAAAAAAACTATTTTCCCTTTATTGATAAGCAAATCCAGTGCTGCCTTTATTTTTATTCCAGCATTTTCAATCTCATCAATCAGTATTATAGGAGATTCGCTGATATAAGCAAGATCAGCAACCATCAAAGCTCTTGACTGCCCGCCAGATAAAATCAGCAGGTTTGTATGTTCTTTAATCTGTTCTCCTGTTATTGTATTGGCATCATCTATAACTTTTCTAATCAATTTTTCTGTCTCTTCTTTTGTCCTGTGCTTTCCTCTTGTTTCAATATGGGTTTTTAAAAAATTATGAACTGTAGTATCTGTCATAAAATTCATATGCTGAGTCAAATAGCCTATTATTTTTTTAGTTGGATCAATTTTTAAAATTTTATCTGCTTTTTTATCATTTATCAAAATTTTTCTCCCAGTTTTAGTTTCACCAAATGCAATTTTTTCAATATCATAAAGCAATTGGCTTTTACCAGAACCAGTCGGACCAACTATCCCAATTTTTTGTCCTTCATGTATCTCTATTTTATCTTGGATTTCTTCCTTTCCGTCTTTATTATGTCCTGGCAAAATTGATATTTTTTTTATTATCATCTTATCTCTCCAAATTTTTGTCAATATACCCTCTTACTTCAATTTCAGGCAAAGCCCCAACAAATTGATCAACAATTTTTCCATTTTTGAATATCTTTACGGCAGGAATACTGTCTATCCTATAACCTTGACTTGTTTTTGGGCTTTTATCAACATTTAATTTAGCCAACACAATTTTTCCTTTACTTTCTTCTGTAATTTTTTCTAAAACAGGACCAAGCATTAAACATGGCATGCACCACTCAGCCCAAAAATCAACAACAACAAGAATATCATTGCTCTGCTTGATTACTTTCTCTTCAAAATTACTATCATTTACTTCTATCTTTGTTTCGATTTTCTGATTTTTCATTTTCTCCCTCAATTTTTCAATTTTCTTTTTTCTAATTTCGCTTAATTCATCCATTTTTATCTCTGTGAGTTTTAATAGTGATTAAATTAATCACTACCATTATAAAAACCTATCGGTATAGTGAAATAATAGGTAAAATATAATCACTCATCAAATTATAATAATGTTCTTTTAGAAAAAGAACCAAAAGTAAAAGCCCCCTCTATTTTCTTTTTTTAGAAACACTAAGAAATCAAAGATTTCTGGTGCCCTGAAAATTTCCAATTTTCATGGAAAGAAACAAAAAATCTGGACTCCCCCTCGTCCTTCGGACATATAGTCTCCTGCGGAGTTATTTATTATCATAAAAATTTAACTCTTCGCCTTTTTTTTGCTTCGCAAAAAACCGTCTTGCAGACTATGGCTCTG
>CAZKUB010000294.1:0-4837 GCA_964555835.1 uncultured Thermoplasmatales archaeon | reverse complement strand
TGATAATAAACTCTATCATAAATTACACAGTCATCTTCTTTTTTCCCTAGAACTACAATTATCAATGATGCATTTTTTGCCCATTCATTTCCTTTACTTAATGCCTCATGCATTTTTTCAAGAGTTTCTTTTTTATAAACAAAAACATACTGCCATGGTTGATTATTAAAACAAGACGCTGTAATCTGAGCACAGTGTCCCAAGTCATTTATCAGATCTTGTGTAATCTCAACTGCTTCAAGTGAGCGGTATGCTCTACGTTTTTCAATTGCCTCTTTTACATTCATGATAAAAGCCCCTTTATTACAAGATCTACTGCATCATCTTCAGAAAGCCCTCTTGCCATTAACGTCTGAAGTTGTTTTGAATCAACACTACCCAAACTTGCTTCATGTGTAATATGTGCCTTTGGGTTATTTACCTCAACCACCGGTATTGCCGATACAACTCCTTGGTCTTGTACTATTTCTTTACAGTCAACATGACCTCGTGCATATGCTCCGCTTGCTGTAAGTTTGCTGTATATCTCTGCTTTTGTTTTATTTCTCGCAGAAACTCTACTGGTAAGTACTCCTCTAGAGTAGTCTCCATTGAGGTGTCCTGTTTCACGTATCTTTATTACATCATCTTTTTTGCCATTTATCCTTGCAATCATTTCAAAAACACTTTTTGTATCGCAGCTTATCTCATAATCAATATCAATGAGTCCTACACGGCCTTTTAAAAGTTCAAACTCGGTTTTAAACTTGGCATTTTCAGCAAGTTTTATGTTTGCTTTTGGAACTACTTTTATTCCACCATATTCTCCATGTATATGTCGCTCGAAATAATTGTAACTAGCATTTTTGCCTATACTAATCTCTGCATCCATTAGATGTTCTACTTTTTCTGCATTTGGAAAAGTACAATGTGCAATTAAATCAATTTTAGAATCTTCTTCTATTTTTGCATCAATTATTATATGCTGTCTTCCTGTTTTTGGTATCATACCAAAACACATCTGAACAGGTCTTGGAATTTTTGTTCCCTTCTTAAGAATCATGTTTATTTTAATTCCATCTTTTTGTTGGATAGTATCAATTTGAAGACCTGGTACTAAATGTGAACCTACAACCTTATGATGGTGAATAAAAAGCCGGGCTACATCTTTTTTTTCTACATCTAGATGGTTAAGCCCTGCAGCTTTTGTTAAATCCTTTGTTGAAAAATCTTTTTTATTCATCAAGTATCACCATATCCTTAGGCTCATTTTTATGTGGACAGGGGATACATTTTTTTTCAAAATATGGGATTATTTTTTCAGATACAGCTTTTTGAACAATTGTTCCATCACACATAAGAAAAGCATGCTCTGTTTGTCTTAGAACTGCAAGACTATGCGTAATTAAAACCACGGTTATTCCATTTTTTTTCAGCTCTTTTATTACTTCAAACATTTTTTCAAGAGTTGAAACATCAATTCCACTGTCAGGCTCATCAAGCATGATCAGATCAGGGTTCATTGCAAGTATACTTGCAAGCTCTATTTTTTTACGTTCCCCTCCTGAGAGTGTTTTATCAACAGCTCTATTTAGATATTCTTTTGGATTTAAAGCAACTTGTTCAAGGACTTTTTCAGCAGTTTTTTTATTTTTATTCTTTACTCCTGAGAGTACAAAATCAAAAACAGATAATCCTTCATAACGCGCTGGCTCCTGCCATCCAAAAGTAATACCAAGCCTTGCACGTTTATCGATACTTAAGTTTGTAATATCTTTGCCTTTAAAAAAAATCTTTCCAGAAATATCCTGATATCCTTCAAGTCCCATAACAGTTGATGCAAGGGTAGATTTTCCTGCACCATTTGGCCCTACTATAGCGTGAACATGACCTTTCCAGATATCAAGATTTACATCTGATAAGATTTGTTTACCATTGATTTTTAAGCTTAGGTTTTTTATCTTAAGTATTTCCATTTATTTTTTTCTCCAAAAAAATTAGAAGAACTTTTTTTTAGTTCTTCCAAAGTCCATGAATGTTACAGTATTCACGTGCCGTAATTTTATCTGCTTTTATTTCAAATAACGCTTCGGGTTTATCACCAGGTTTTAAAAAATGTCTACATGATTTACCATCTGCAATTATCTGAATCCATTCGATATAGTGTTTTTCCTCCATTGGATGATCCTGGTTTTGACCTACTTTTACAATAAATCCTTTATCTGTTTTTTCAACGTATGGGACATGTTTTTCTTTGCTTGAGTCCTCTGTCTTTTCATCCATTAGTTTCATTTCTTCATCACAACATACAAGATTACCTATTCCTTCATGTAAAACTTCTACAATGTTTCCGCATACATCACATTTGTATATACCTCTAAATTCTGCCATATTTTTTTTACCCTCCAATTTTAGTATGCCTCTGTCCAAATTTCATAATAACTCTGTGCATGTTTACACGCGGGACATATTTCTGGTGCTTCTTTTCCTTCATGGACATATCCGCAGTTTCGGCATTTCCATTTAACAGCTTTATCACGTTTGAAAACTCGACCTCTTTTAATGTTTTCACGTAGTTTTCTGTATCTTTTTTCATGATATTCTTCTACTTCTGCAATTTCTTTGAAGCTTTCTGCGATTTTTGAAAAACCTTCTTTTTCTGCAGTTTCTGAAAAATCAGGATAAAGAGTACCCCATTCTTCTTTTTCACCTTCAGCTGCTGCAAGAAGATTTTCTTCAGTAGTGCCAATCACACCAGCTGGATAACTTGCTTGTATTTCTACCATTCCACCCTGAAGGTGTTTGAAAAAGATTTCAGCATGTTCTTTTTCATTATCTGCTGTTTCCTGGAAAATTGCTGCAATTTGCTCGTATCCTTCTTTTTTTGCTTTGCTTGCAAAAAAACTATATCTATTTCTAGCCTGTGACTCGCCGGCAAATGCTGCAAGTAAGTTTTTTTCTGTTTGTGTTCCTTTTAAATTTTTCATATTATTTTTCCTCCTTTTTTAGTCTAACAATTTTTTTTCTCCTTTGATATTTTGAATTGGTGTTATATTTTGTGATGCTTCAAGGCATCCGATATATTCACCTTTTTTATTTCGCAGTGCAAAATATTGTATCAAGACCTTGTTTTTTTCTTGGTTTTTACCAATTGGTAAGTCTATATAGAATTGTGCCATGTTTCTTTTGTCTTGTTTCATCTCTGAAAGTATTTGTTCTACTTTTGCAAGACTTTTTGGCGGATGACATTTTCGAACATCTCTTCCAATTGCTGCTTCAGGTCTTTTAAAGATTCTTGTCTCGTGTCTGTTCCATGCTAGAACCTTATCATTTTTGTCAAGTACTGAAAACTCCAAAGGTATTGTTTCAAGAATTGCATCTAATTCTTCTTCGTTTGGTTTTCCAATCATTTTTTTTTCCTCCTTTACTTTAAATTTTCTTTATGCAGATCAAGATGATCTGTTTCAATTTCTACAAGTTCGCCAAAAAATTCTTTAAGTCTTGGCTCTACTGCTTCATCTCTAAATTTTGCATAGGATTTTATTGCTCTGTCTTCTCGCTGAAAACCTTCTTTTGTATTTATTTGTGCTTTAGCATCACATGCTTGTTTCTCCAGAGCGGGTGTAGAGATTTTAAGGAATTTTGATATAGCTGAGGCATGTTCTTTTTCTACTTTCATAAGGGTTTTGAATTTTGCGAAACTGTAGTGGTCTTCTGCTTTTTCAGCAGCATTTTTCGCGCATTCATAAAATGCAGCGTTTCCTAATTCAAGTTTAAGTGCTGCTTCAAGGTTTTCACGTGAGATATCGCTTAGTTTTACATTGAATTCATCTGGATCCCATTCCTGTGCTTCTACAAAAAATCTGTGTTCTGCACCACAAAAAGGACATCTTGTAGGTGCCTCTAGCCCAATGTATGGGTCTCCGCATATTCTACATCTATATACTTTTACTTTAGCCATTTTTATTGCTCCTATTTTTTATAGTTTTTTATGACAGAACCACCAATCGTAACAATCGTGCTCTTTGAGTCTTTTTTTAGCAGTTGTAACATCTGTTGCTGGTGGTATTATTACTCGGTCTTTAATTAGCTCGTTTTTTGGCCAGTTTGCAGGTATTGCTACACCATGTTTATCAGATGTTTGAAAACCTTTTATCATTCGCACGAACTCATCCATGTTACGTCCAAGCTCCTGAGGATAATACAAAATTGCTCTGATTACTCCTTTTGGGTCGACCATAAAAACTGCTCGAACAGTGCTTGAGCCTTTACCTGGATGAATTAATCCGAGTGTATTTGCGACTTTACCAGTATCTGCAATAATTGGGAATTTTATTTTAACTTTGAGTTTTTCTTTTATCCATTCTTCCCATTTTATATGACTAAATACTTGGTCGACACTAAGGCCGATGAGTTCTGTGTTTAGTTTTTTAAATTCGTCGTATCTCTTCTGAAATCCTACAAACTCTGTGGTACATACTGGTGTGAAATCTGCGGGATGGCTGAAAAGTATGAACCATTTTCCTTTAAACGCGTCTGGTAGTTTTTTCATTCCATGTGTAGTCTGCACTTGCATCTCTGGGAATCTATCTCCAATTAATGGCATTTTTTCTTCTTGCATTTTTTTAAATCTCCTTTTTATCTTTTTATTTTATTTTCTTCATTGGTACGCCACAGCAATATGGTGTGGCTTCTGGTTCTGTATCAAACTCAATTACTGCGCAATTGCATTCATCTTCTTCACATTCACATTTATACTGCACTGGCTTTTCGGTTGTTTTACAACCACAACTTTTACACATAATTTTTACCTCCATTTTTTATATATTATTTTTTTATGTATTCTCCTAATTTGGTT
>CAZKUB010000293.1:0-3795 GCA_964555835.1 uncultured Thermoplasmatales archaeon | reverse complement strand
ATGTACATGCCAGATTGCATTAAGGGAACAATTGATCTTATGGATGCAGATATTTCAAAACTGAATCATCATTGTGATTTCAACATGGCAAGTATGAGTTTTTCGGCAGGTCAGCTTGCAGATGAAATAAAAAAACACATTCCCGATTTTAAATGTAGCTTCAAACCAGATTTCAGACAAGATATAGCAGATAGTTGGCCACAAAGCATTGATGATGGTGCTGCCCGTAAAGAATGGGGCTGGAATCCGTCGTATAATCTTTCATCTATGACCATAGATATGCTTGATAAACTTAGTAAAAGATATGAAGAAGGAATCCTATAAATAAAATTATTAAAAATCTATCAAAATGCTATATAGATTTTAGATATTTTTTTAAAATACTCAAAAAATTAAAGAAATCCTCCTTATAAGGAGGATAAATATTTCTCTATAATTCTATTGCCTCAACAGGACACTCATCGACACAAGTACCACAGTCAATGCAGGCTTCTGGATCAACTATAGCTTTTCCATCCACAAGTTTTATTGCATCAACAGGACATACATCAACACATGCTCCGCATCCGGTACATTTCTCACTATCAATTGTTACTGCCATGTTTTTTGCCATATTCATAATCCATTAAAATATTTTTCCCAACTAGTTTTAAAAGCAATTATCTATTTTTGTTTTCTGTGATGCATAAATGAAGCATTCTTATAAAGTAGGTTTAAGCTTTGGTCTTACTTCAGGAATAATAACTACATTAGGTCTTATGGTTGGTCTTCACTCTGGAACACAATCCCAAATTGCAGTGATTGGAGGAATAGTGACTATTGCTATCGCAGATTCCATGTCTGATGCAATGGGAATACACATATCTGAAGAATCTGAAAACAGACATAGTACACGCGAGATATGGGAGTCGACTTTGTCTACTTTCTTCTGTAAATTTTTTATTGCTTTATCCTTTGTTATACCAGTTATAATTTTTAAGTTAAATCTTGCCATTATACTCTCGATTGTGTGGGGGTTTTTACTACTTTCAATCTTTAGTTACACTATCGCCAAGTCCAACAAAAAAAAGATTCTAAATGTTGTATCGGAGCATTTAATAATTGGTGTTTTAGTTGTTATACTCTCCCATTATGTAGGTTATCTAATCTCTATAATATATTTCTAATATGGTATTGCCAAAGTTAATTCTTTTGTTAGTACCAGCACCATTCGTGCTTTTAAAACTTACATCTGTCAAAAAATTCTATTCTGACATAAAGCCATAGTGCTTAGAGATTCTTATAATAAAACCAAGCATTATTTATTTTGGTTTAAAACCATCTCTGAATTTACCATCAATTCCTTGTATCAAAACTGTTGCATTTCTCTGCTTTGCAATCTTTCGGGCTTGCTTAATAGCATTTTCCTGTGTTTTGTGATGGCTAAATATTTTACCATGGCTTCTTACAGCCCAGTCGCCTCTTACCTCACCGGGTTGTGGTTTACTTACGACATATATAACATTAGATGGTTTTTTGTAGGTTATCTCTCCCACATCATTGGTCTCTTTGATGTCTTTTTTTTCGACTGTTTTCTTAACTTTTTTCCTTAAATAGGGCATCTTCGTTCTTGTATTAACTCCTACTTCATATCCTTTAGGCATAATACAAGGGGTCCCGCTCTTTGGTTTACGAGAACTGAAGAAATAAATATCTATTGTTCTACCAACATTTTTCAACTTGATTTTTCTTGTATGCAACGTGTAATCCCCGTATTTAAAAGGTTTTGATTTTCCAATTTTTTGAAGATAGGGCATACCTGTTCTCAAATTAACTCCTACTTCATATCCTTCAGGCATAGTACAAGGTGTACCACTTTTTGGTTTACAAGAGCTGAAAAAATAGATATCTATTATTTTATCCGAATTTATTAAATGAATTTTTCTTGTGTAAAGTGTGTAAGATTTATAAGTAAATGCTTCGATTTTTTCAAAGTATTCTTTTACATAAGAGCTCATGAGATAAAAAATTATTACAACATATATCATAAAGAATACAAGGTTTTCAAAAACTCTGTTTCCAATGAGCAACGCCCAAACAGCCCACAAACTACCCCATATACTAAAAAATATTGCAAATTTTCTAACCCATTTTTCACGGAGGATAAATCCTTGTGTTATTTTGTATAGTGAAAAAACAATTATTGTATAAAGGAAAAGTGTAACCAAGAGATATGGTAAATTATGTAACGATTCTAACATGTATCCATAAAAGGGATACAGTCCAATAAACAAGTAATAAACAAAGAAATAATAGACTTCAAATATTATAAATAACAGTAAAAAAATTGATATTCCTGGTGGCATTTCTTTATATTTAAACATAAATCCGCCTCCTGAAGAAAAGTAACCCAACCATAACAGTTAGAATAGACGCAAGACCTGTGATAATGTACCAGAATAAACCTGCTTCATCTCCACCTATTGGTTTTTCTGATATTTCTACATTTGTTGTATCGGTATTGGATTTGCCTAATGAGTTAATAACTGTCAATTTAACTGTGTACTTACCAGCTTCATCATATGTATGACGTGTTTTTTCACCAAAACCTTTTTTTCCATCGCCAAAGTCCCATTCAAATATTAAATCATCATTGATCAAATCTGAACTATTTGTAGCATCAAATTCTACAGGTTCACCTACTATACCACTATATGGTCCACCAGCATCAGAATTAGGTACTTGTTTGTGATCATAAGAATCGTCCCCATCGTCAGGTTTTAAGGGTTCTGTATCATCTGCTTGTCTGTTTTTTATAATAGCTGCAAGGGTAATACCACCAAAAGCAAGTGATAATAGTGGATGATTTCTTATCGGTTGTATCTTTGATCGGATAACTGTTACAACATCTGTGTTTGTGTTGCCTTCATTATCATATGCTACAACGTTTATTGTGTATTCTTCTTTGTTATCTAATGGTTTAAAAATCCATAGCCATGTATATGGGGTGTTTTTATCGATTTTTTTGAGTTCATCATCGATATAAAATTCTACTTTTTCAATTCCGTTTTCACTTTCGGCTTCTGCTTTTATAGTAATAGGTCCAATTATCTCAATTCTATTTTCTAAATCTTTGAATTTTATGTTGAAGATATATTGATAGTTTTGCTCAGGTTTAATTATTTTAACATATGGTAATTCCTCAAATTGATATGGATTAACTATTACTGTTGCTTGTGCTTTACCATGTCTCGTTTTATAACAAATGCACGTTTCAATTGCTGTAACATTTACATTATTTATTTGTGTACCAAGATCCGTGGTTATTGCATCAAATTCAAATTCAAATGAATCCCCATTTAATAGTTCGATTCCTTCAAGATTCCATGTTATTGTTTTTCCATCTGAAGATATATTTTCTTTGCATATTGTTGCGTTTCCATTGTACGACAAACCATTTGGTAAAATATCATCAACTGTTATGTTGACTAATGTACAGTTGCTATTTGGATTATCCGCATGATACGTTATATTTATTTTGAAACGAATTATTTGTCCCAGTGTTGATTGAACAATATTTGACCATTCGCCATTGTTTTTTATTGTTTTTTCAACTTGAATTGCTTCGCAAAGGCTATCACTTGAAGTCATCCCATTACCTGAGTCTGATGCAATTGATTTTGAAAAAACTGGTGAAATTACAAGAAATAAAGCTAGTAATATAATTATAAAATTTATTTTCATTTATATCTTGCCCCTTTTTTATTTAGTTAATTATATAATGTAATTAATATGCTTTATATTTAAATGTTTTTA
>CAZKUB010000292.1:0-6492 GCA_964555835.1 uncultured Thermoplasmatales archaeon | reverse complement strand
TTTCTGAAAGTTTATCTTTCCGGGGATTAACTTCTACAGGTTTCTCTGAATCCATCACGCCTCCGCTGTGAAGATAATAACTAACTCTATTTTGGATGTACTCTGGTGATTCAAATATATATAAAGCCCAAATAGCAAGCCAAAAAACCCAGTCTTCATCTTCTATATTCATATCATCGGTCATATTGGTAATATTTTCTAGGTCCTCAATGAATTCAGTGATATTGCTAATATTAATATTTTCTAAATTGTTAATGATTTCAGTGATATTTGGCATAGCGATGTTAACTGCTATCGGCGGATATGCATAATTTGTATCAATAATAGGTTTTGTATTATTTACTACTTTGATATATCCTAAATCTATAAACATAGTATCATAAGAGTAATCTGCTTGGTTATGAAAATAAAGATCAACATCATATCCTTCATCGGTAGAAAACTTAACTGATGATGGATAAGAACTTGAGCCATAATAAAAAGCAGATGAAACTAACACATTTACAAGGGCTCCAAACTCACGACCGCCTATATTAAAATCTGAAAGATTATTCAAAACAGTTTCAATTATCATACTGATATTTTCTAAATCAGAATGACCGATTCTTTGAAGTAAACTTACAATTTTTTCTATTCGTCCCATTATCTTTGTGTCAAATCTTTTCTGAACAAATTCGTTTAGAGGCTTTTCGCTGTGCATCATTTCAATTGCAAAAATAAGATTATCATCTTTTTCTAATTTTAAATCAATATTACTTAATTGAATTTGATGATTTTGTATAAAATCAGTTGATAACTCTGAATCAAGAGTCATAGTTGCACTAGCACCTTCTACTTTTTTTACAAAGCCGCTTTTATCCCTATGATAAACACTTATATCAATACTGTCTTGTAATCCTAAAAACCCAAGTTGAGTTAGAATGGTTGATGAAAAATAAAGATCAAAATTAATATCTCCCTTAATAGTCATAGTATCATTACTATGCCACAACCCTACGAATCTGAAAGGATGAGGATCCATAACGTTATCAAAATCTATTAGTTGTCTACCAACATCTATTATTTCTAAAATATCTTGAGCATCAAAAAATTCATCTATAGCTTTTGTTCTTTGACTTAAAGGAACTGTAAAAATACTTAAAAGTATAAAGGAAGTTAGTACAAATACTGTGAGTCTATTGCTTAATGACATGTCTTTTTCTCACCTACGTATTCTATTATTTGTAGATTTTGATATATAAATCTTCTTTTACACTAGTTACCATTTTAACCAATTGCCCATATACTTTTTTATATATTACTAATATAATAATATATTTCTTATTTAATAAATATTGTGCTTAAAAAATAGTTTTTTTGCAATTTTTACAAAGTAACAAGCTTTTTTTTGTTTTTTTGAACTTATTTAAAAAAACATAAATACATCATAAAACATCTGATAATACAAGTATTATACTACTAAAAGGTGGCTAATGAGGAAAAAAGATACAAAGCTCAAATTTAGCATACATGCTATGTTTATTATTGTGTTATTTCTAATTTTAAATATTGTTTTTTCCCCAGCTGTAGTATCTTCCCAAGAACAACTTTACATCAGCTGTTTAGATGAAGTGGATGAAAATCAGGAATTTTTCATAGGTGTTTATACAATTGGTGAAAACGATACGATAGAACTGCAAAATGATGTAAATATAACATTTCAAGGAACTTTTTATCATTTAACTGACGATCTACTCAGTTTGACGGCACCTTCAGTAACTCAAGACACTGACTTTGATATTACTGCATCAAAAGAGGGTTTTATAAATGCTAATAAAACTATAACTGTTTTAAACTTAGAAACAGATGTTTCTGATAATTCAAAATTAAGAATTGTCCCTGAGAGTTATCTACTTAATCCTAACGAGCAATTTTATGTGAAAGTTTACGATGATGATAATAATTACGTTCAAGGCGCTAGGGTATATGTTCGTAATTATGGGGACACTAAAACTACTAATGATGAAGGAATTGCAATTCTTTCAGCTCCACCAAAAGGTGAAGAGATAATTGTAATTGCTAGTAAAGAGGGGTATACAACAGGCTCAATTGAAATAACAATTAGAGCTGAAAAACCTTTTTGGGGGGGCATAATTGAACATAAACTATTCCCATTATTTGCTGCGGTTATTATCCTTATATTAGCCATTATTCTTGTTCATTTAAGACAAAGAAAATCAATATATGATCGCGCTAAACAGATTTCTAATAATACATTTGCAGAAAAAAATAGCGATTCAGAGGATATCTCATCCAAAGCTAAAAAATATGGATATGATTCTTTGAGTTCATCAGAAGAATCGGTTCATATACGACCAAGCAGTAATTCAAAAGTTGAAGAAATTAGAATAACCCGCCCTCAAAAGCAAAAAGAAGTGATACCTGTAAAAACCGATGAGAAAAAATCAAATAAACAAAGCTCTAAATTGTCAGATAAATATAAAGATGTAGATAATTGGTTTGAAGGTACAGATGATAATAAATATGAAATTGATAGACTTACAGGTAAAATCGATGAAGAGGGTCTGGATAAATGGTTTGAAGGTACAGATGGATTAAAAGATAAAGTAAAAGAAAAAATGAAAAAGAAAAAGAAAGGGGAAGATACTAACTAATATGAATATATTTTAAACCGTTTTTGTATATTTAATCGTGATAGAGTGGTTTAACATGGCAAAGAAAAATAAATTAATATCTGATTTTTATGAACTCAAAGTTTCTCAAATTATGGATAAAAGAATCTGGGATATTCCATTAATTGAAGAAAAAGAAGATATTTATCATGTTTTATCTATACTAGGGGCTCGTAATCATATATGGGTTGTAAAAGACAAAGAAAGCAAAGAACTAGCAGGAATCATTACTGAACATGATGTACTTAGCATCCTTGCACCTAAAAGCCTGCCAAATTATGTTTTTGGTATGCCTGATGTAAGCTCTATTAAACAGGGTACTGCAAAAACTGCCGAGGATATAATGTGTCATCGTATTATAACATGTAAGCCTAATGATAAAATAATCGATGCACTGATGATAATGGTTAAATATAATCTAAGAAGACTTCCTGTTGTTGAAGACAAAAAGATCCTGGGAGAAATTACACTTAATCAACTAATAAGAAAGTACTATAGAGCTACTCAATACCATCCTATAATTGAAGATGAAGAAGGTTGATAAAAACGCAAGAAATAGATATATACAGTATTTTATTGTTGATTGCTTTTGCTCTGATACTTGCCAGAATATTTGGCTATATTTTTTATAGATTTAAACAACCCGCGGTTCTTGGAGAGATACTGGCAGGTATTGTTCTAGGAGGAATCGGTTTATTTTTAATTCATGGTCAAAAGGTTTTAATTTTTAACCATTCATTTATCCTACCAGATTTTAATCTTCAATCAAATTATTTTGTTTTTGTTGCAGAACTTGGTATTTTGTTTCTTCTTTTCGTATCTGGTCTTGAAATAAGCGTATCTAAACTTAAAAAAATGGGTAAAAGCTCTTCAATTGTAGCAATAGGCGGTGTTCTCGCTCCATTTATATTAGGTTTTTTATCTTGTTTTTTACTCTCCACTTTTACTAATTTTAATTTTACATTATCTGAAAGTATAGTTATTGGTCTGATACTTACTGCGACCTCCGTAGGTGTAACTGTTAGAACTCTTATGGACATGAATGTCCTTGACTCAGATGTAGGAGCAACAATACTTGGCAGTGCAGTTATAGATGATGTCATTGCAATTATTCTTCTTGCTTTTGTAGTAAGCATAGGCTCTATTTTTGACACGTTATGGCTTGGTCTAAGAATTGCACTTTTCTTTTTGATATTTTTATATCTTGGTCTAAAACTGATTGATAAAATCCTAAATATTGGTGAAAAAATAAACACACCAAAAGCTTTCTTAAGTATTGCTATTGCAATTCTTTTAATTTATGCATTCTTTGCAGATACAGTAGGAATCTCAGGTATAATAGGTGCATTTGTTGCAGGTATCTTAATAGGTCAAAATGTGCGGTCAGTTAAGATAGAAAAAGATGTAAAAGCAATTGCGTATGGTTTTTTTATTCCTTTATTTTTCGTATGGGTTGGTTCAATTCTTTGGAAAAGTGTAGATGATATTTCATCCTCTTCGATAATTTCAATTATTTTTTTGGCAGTTATAATCAGCAGTGTTGCAATTATCGGTAAGATACTTGGCTGTGGAATAGGAGCAAAAATTGCAGGTATGTCAAACCGTGAATCTTTACAAGTTGGAATTGGTATGATACCTCGAATGGAGCTTGCATTAATCATTGTTACAACTGCTTTTACTAGAAATATTTTAACAGGAGATGCGGCAGGTCAAATTCTTGTAGTAACAGTCCTACTTACCATTATTACAACACTTATCGCACCAGTTTTAATTAAGATTACTTTTAATAATGAATAGTTTTTTACCAAGAATTGATTTATGAAAATTTTATTTGAACTTGCAAAAGATCATGCTACAATTCCAAACTCCGAGGTTTACTGTTGTTTAAAAGCTGAAAATATACAATATAATACACTTGAAGAAAATAATGATGTTATTGTTATTGAATCAAATTGTAAATTAGATGAAATAAAAAAACTACATAAGCGTTTTTCATCTGTTTTTTTTGCAGATATATATTTATTCGACAGCACTTTAAATAATGATACTATAGAAAAAAAAGCAGAAGAAAACCCTATTTCTGTCAAAGGATCTATTGCTGTAAAATATAAGAACCGCTCCACTAAACAGATATGCTCACAAGATGTGATTAAATCATTAGCTCGTGTTTATACCAAAAAAAATAAAGTATCATTAAACAAGCCAGATAACGAGATACGAGCGATTATCACAGATGAAAAAGTCTACGTCGGTTTAAAACTTTTTGAAGTTAACCGCTCAATTTTTGAAGAAAGAAAAGTTCAGAACCGTCCTTTTTTCTCACCTATATCACTGCATCCAAGAATTGCTTGCGGTCTTGTTAATATCTCATGTGTTAAAAAAGACGAATTATTGCTAGATCCTTTTTGTGGAACCGGCGGAATCATTCTTGAAGCAGGTTTAATAGGTGCAAAAATAATTGGCTCAGATATAGAAGAAAAAATGATAAACGGATGCAGGAAAACACTTGAAAAATATAATATTAAAGACTTTGATTTATTCTGCGTAGACATAGGAAATATTTCTTCACATGTTACCTTGGTTGATGCAGTTGTAACTGATATGCCCTATGGTAAATCAACAACTACCAAGGGTGAAGACAGAAATGATTTGTATGATAGAGCTTTTGAATCTATTGCAAAAATATTGAAAAAGGGAAAAAGAGCAGTTATTGGCCTGCCAAATTCTGAATCAATCCAACAAGTTAAAAAATATTTAACACTAATTGAAACCCATGAGATTAAGGCACATAAAAGCCTAACTCGTTATTTTTCAGTTTTTGAAAAAAAATAGCCACAATGTTTTTACAATATTTCTCATTCCTGGTAATATAATTATGACTCAACTTAGTATAATATTTCTTGGAACTGGGGGTAGCTGGCCTTCTGTTAAACGCAATGTTACATCTATTGCTGTTAAAAGGGAAAGTGAGGTTGTTCTGTTTGACTGTGGAGAAGGAACCCAGCGTCAACTTCAAAAATCTCGTCTTAGCTACATGCAGATTTCCAAGATTTTTATCACACATTTTCATGGCGATCATTTTTTAGGTCTGCCGGGTCTTATTCAAACAATGCAGCTAAATGATAGAGATATTCCTCTTCATATTTATGGACCTAAAGGTATGAACAAGCTTTTAGATCAACTAGTATCACTTGGTTATTTTAGACCCAAATACCCAATTATTTCTCACGAAATCGATGAAGGCGATATTCTAAAATTTGAAGGATACAGCATTCATGTAATACGCGTTAATCATGGATTACCATCACTTGCATATTCCTTGATGGAGGATATGCGTCCTGGTAAATTTGATAAAGCAAGAGCACTTGCTATAGGCATCCCTGAAGGACCCTTATTCAGCAAACTTCAGAAAGGTGAAACTATTACTCTTAAAAATGGTAAAAAAATTAATCCAGATATGATTTTAGGCCCGCCTCGCAAAGGTAGAAAAATCGTGTTTTCTGGTGATACAACACCTTTAGATAAAATGATTGATTTTGCACGTGGCTCAGATATACTTATTCATGAGGCAACATTTGACACAGAACTTGCCGATATCGCAGGTGATTATGGTCATACAACATCAGCTCAAGCAGCAGAGATTGCAAAAAAAGCAAAAGTCGAAAAATTATTTCTTACACATATAAGCCCTAGATATATTGATAATAAAAAAATAATAAGCGATGCACAAGAAGTTTTCAAAAACTCTTTTGTTCCAAAAGATTTTGAAGAAATAGAAATAAAACTTAAAAAATAGTTTTTAATTATTTTATCAAAGATA
>CAZKUB010000291.1:0-3190 GCA_964555835.1 uncultured Thermoplasmatales archaeon | reverse complement strand
TCACTGCCTATTTTTTTTGAACTTGCTATAATATTGCCACCAGACATGATTCCAAAACAACTATCTATACTTTGTTCCATATCAGAGAATATCTCATTTTGATAAAAACAAATTAAGAAATAGACATTACTGTTACTTTTTTCTACAAACATAACCTGCTTATTGTCGTTCCCTCCATATCTGTAATCACTTATAATAATACGATTAGAATCACTGCTGAAATGCTGTAATATTTTCTCTTTGGTTTGATATTCATATCCGATGCTTCTAATAAAGTCTGCAAATCTCATGGTTTTTTGAGAGGTAATAACCATATCATCTGTTATTTTGGAAATACCTATTGTATAACTGGAATCAACAGAAGTGAAGCATAAATTTTTTTAAAATAGCTTTTTTCTCCGCATGGCCGGTATATGGTCCCAATCCCACCAAAAAAAGGTGCATGTAGGGTTGTATAATTTAAACATTCTGACCATTTTTATGATTTGATTTTTTTGGATTCAAAAGAAAGCATGCCAACAAGGCTGGTGAAATCAGCCTATTTCAAAGTGATTTAGTTACACATTCTGCTGTTGATTTCTATGCTGCCAACTCCAATTTCCAATAAAACTTTTTTTCCCTGGCTTCTTTGATTTTTCCCTCGTCCAGAGGTGCTCCTTTGCATATATCAGTTAAATCTTCTATAAAACCTCTTATTCCAAACTCTCTAACTTTTTCTGCCAACAGTTCACTGTTTGTTGCCATAACATTAAGGAAGTGCCCAATCTTCATAAGGTAGTGAAAACCCTTCATTGCATTCCAATCATATGAATAGCAATGCTCATAGTCATATCCTTGATGTTTTTCAACCAATATATTATTTTCAATTTTCCATCTGTAACGCCCTATTTTAGTGCATCTGAAAAATACATTTTCACTGGTTATTTCTTTGGATGACAGCCATGCATACCTGGTCTGCTTTTTTTCTGTAACCCCTGAACTTCTTGAGTTCTTTTCTTCCCAGAACTCATAACAGATAACTACATTAATCATTTCTCTCTTTTTTACCTTTTCTGACATGTATTCATACTCAATCCAGTTTGCCCATGCATAAATCTGCTTACGATCCCCCCAATAGCATTTTAGGCGGTCCTCAGGATTAATTCTCATCAATGCAAGCGCTTCTCTCCATACAGTGGGGATACTATCTTTTTTAAGTACTATCATATAATCCCAGCCGTATTTTCTGCACATTGTTATAACTGGACCACAAGCATATAGGCCATCAGCAACAATTGTGAGTTTAGTTCTGCGGAATATTTTTCTAAGCTTCTTTGCCATACGGTAAAACCCCTGCCGCTCGCAGTCCTGCTTGTTTTTGGTAGCGACATTTTCTATGAATTCGCTCAATACAGGCAGTACAATTCCATTACCCAGAATCATCACTGCTTCTAATACATAACAATAATACTGCGGTGTTTTTTCTTCACCTACATGTCTTACACTGCATTCAGCTGCCCATTGGTAATTTCTGAAAAATTTTTGTGTTCCATCAACAGCAATCAGAAATCCCTTCCTAAGCATAAAGTTCTTAAACTTTTTCTTTCTTATCAGATACTTAAGTAATTCAACCATACAATCTTGGATTTGAGAAACCTCAAGATCCTTTAATAGCCTTGCCAATGTATCTGCATGTGGTATTGTCTCAAGTTCAGGAAACATTATCTTCAGGTTATTAAAAAACACTGGCTTGCTTAACTTCCTGTTTGCATTGCGCCTGGAGCCAATATGGTACATCGACATTAGAATACCATAAACCAGCAATGTCAGCATCTTGTGTTTTATCATCCCTGATTTCCTTGGATCTTCAATTTTGTCCAGCCTGGGCAGCAGGTCTGTCAGCATCTTGTAGTACACCTTTACTGTATTCTCGGCTGTCTTTTGCCTGTCTTCCATTTCTTCTTCTGGTGTTAAAAAACTGCTTAGCCTGTTTGGCACCTCAAACCTCTTTTTTTTATCATTGTAATGTGCTCGTAACCTTGTCCCATTCTTTATTTCCTCTTCTATCTTGGCTGCTTTTTTCTTCCTTTCCAGTATTTTTCTTTCCCTTCGAGTCATAAAGGATCCACCACCTTATATGGTTTTTCCCCTTTAAGACATTCTTTAAAATTATCTTGCAGTGGATAAACAAATATCATCTTGCGCGATACAACAGGTTTTTTTCCGCCACTGCGTCCAGTACCTTTGGTTCTTCCAAGGTAAATCCAGTTGGCTGCTTTATAGCATGTCCCATGAAAAAATTTTGTGTCCACAAATGTTTCCAGGAGCACTGGTGCATAACAGTAATTACTAAGCCAGTCTTTTTGTATTTGCTTTGCTGCTAAAGATAATGCTCTGCTTGCAAGATTACGAATATGTACCCATGGAAATATTAAAAACCGCGAATTGTTCACAATCAGATGTAGCCTTTCTTTTCTGTCATCCACAGTCCAGCCAATCCATTTGTCCCGTTTCTCTAAGGACCAGGCGGATGCTGAAAACTGCATACATCCCAGCTCTTTCTGACCTGATTTCACAAAGTATTGTAATCTTGAACCGAATACCCTCTTGTCCCCAAGCATATGATATTGGTTTACATATGAACGCCAACGTTTCAGTTCCTTTCCCGGACTTGCAATTGTAAGTTTGATGGGTTCAAATTCTTTGACCTTCCCTTTAATATCTTCATCCGGTTTCAAATCAGAAACCGGTATCCTTGCTTTTCTTTTTCTTATCATTTCTGTTTGCAGTGGTGGTAGATCAATAATACCTTCTTTTTCTATATCCTCAAGCAACGCCCTGCATTGCGCAAGCTTGGCCCTACCAGACGGTGTAGTCCAACCTATTATTTGGCAGACGGTGCCTGCCAACTCGCTTCTAGACAGATTGGGATAAGTCTCCCGCGTCCATTTGATTTGCTCAATATCTTCGGAAGTGAATTGCCTTCCGGAAAATGTTCTGATAACTTTGCTCATGATCATCTTCTCCTTTCCAAGCATATCATAACATTTTCTTTTTGGGTACGTCCAACCCGGTTTCGCGAAAATATTTTTTGTTTGCGCTCTAGATCTCCCTATTCCTCTGCTTTTCAAATTCATGCTTCAATTCTGACAAGTTTAAACTGCACTTGACAAAAACTAACGTTTTGTCATATAATGTATTCATTATAAAA
>CAZKUB010000290.1:0-13948 GCA_964555835.1 uncultured Thermoplasmatales archaeon | reverse complement strand
CATGAGTGGGAAAGATGCTGAAAAAACAGCAAAACGCGTTATGTCCGGTAAATTTACACTTCATGATATGTATGATCAAATGGATATGTTATCAGGAATGGGTTCACTTTCTAAAGTCGCAGAGATGCTGCCCGGAGGTTTTCCAGGTAAAGGAAAAATCAAAGATGAAGATATGGATAAAACTGAGAATAGATTAGCTAAATTCAAGGTGATAATGGATTCAATGACTGAGGAGGAGATGAATGATCCAAGTATTGTTCGTGCATCACGAATTAAACGTATAGCACATGGTTCAGGTGTTGAAAACAAAAATGTCAAAGAGTTGCTAAAATATTACAATGTTATGAAGAGAACAATGAAAGGTCTTTCAGGTAATCGTAAAATGCAGAAAAAATTGATGAAACGCCTACAGTTTTAAAAGAAAAAAGTATACAATGTTTTTGTTATGTTGTTTAAAAACTATGAAGAAATAATTAAAAATGGTAAAACACCAGTTTTAAAAAGTATAAGAAAAGATATACTAGATATCTTGGACTCAGTCATACAAGCTATAGATCCTTATACGTCTGTCAAATCAAAGATTAATGGAAATAAAATTATTTTAGATGAAAAAACTATTGATCTTTCAGACTATAAAGATGTTTATCTTGCAGCTTTTGGAAAAGCAAGTATTGGTATGGCACAGGCTGTTTGTGACTCATTGAGAATAAAAGAAGGAATAGTTATAACAAATGAAACAACAAAAAAGGTTGAATGCGAAAATGTTTACACCTTTGCTGGTGGACATCCATTACCCAATCAAAATAGCATTATTGGTACTGAAAAAATAATTGAAATGTTTGAAAAATGCAAAAAAGATGATTTGATAGTAGTATTGATATCTGGAGGAGGCTCTGCTCTTTTTGTAAAACCTCGCGTAAATCTTGAAGAACTTCAAAAAACAACGGATTTACTGCTTAAAAGCGGTGCAGATATAAAAGAGATAAACACTATTAGAAAACATTTATCATATGTAAAAGGTGGACAGCTTGCAAAGTTTACAAAAGCTAAGATACTTTCTTTTATAGTTTCAGATATCATAGGAGATCCTCTAGAGTTTATCGCATCAGGTCCTACATATCCTGATTCAACAACTTATAATGATGCAAAAAAAATATTAAAAAAATATGATTTATACAGAAAAATACCTGATTCAGTTAGAACAACGATGGACGTAGGGGTTAATCGTGAAATAGCTGAAACACCTAAAAAAGATAATATTGTTTTTAAAAACGTTGAAAACTATATCATTGTAAATAATAAAGTAGCATGTAAAGCTGCAGAATTAAAAGCAAAAGAAATGGGTTATAAAACTATTGTTTTAACAACCAGTCTTGATGGTGAGGCAAGTGAGATTGGGAGATATTTATCACACAGGGCAAATAATTATGTATCATATGAAGATAAGGTTTTATTTATCTCAGGCGGTGAAACAACAGTTACAATTCATGGGGATGGAAAAGGGGGTCGCAACCAAGAACTAGTACTTTCTTGTATTGAAGAAATAAAAGAAAAAAAAATTGTTTTTACATCTTTTGCAACAGATGGAATCGATGGAAATAGTGATGCTGCAGGAGCTGTTGCAGATGGGTTTACATTTAACAGATCTTCTGAAAAAGGCTTAAAACCAAAAAATTATCTTATCAACAATGATTCTAACAGTTTTTTCAAAAAACTAAATGACTTATTATTAACTGGTCCAACAGGTACAAATCTTATGGACGTTGAATTAATAATAAAATATAAATAATTTTATTAACCGCAAACTATATAAGTAGGTTTACTTAATCTTTATTAAGTCTTAATTTATTTAATTCAGTTAGTGATATTAGATTTAAGATGCATTTGGAGAATTAAAAAATGAGCCAGAAACATAAAAAAAGTAAGATTATAAGTTTGTTATTAGTTTCATTTTTATTTATTGGTATTTTCTCTGCAGTTAACGTCGGTGCAGAATTTATTTTAGTTGATGACACTCTTAGATATGACGAGTTTAACAATGATGATAATATCGATAAAATCAGTAACTGTACTATTGAAAACGGTCGTATAAACCTTACAAGAGGAAACCCTACATATGAGTATAATTATGCGAAAAAACCTACAAACTTAGTCGTTCGGGATTATGAAAGAATTTTTTTACCAGATAACTTTTTAGTTCAATTAATTTCTCAATTTATATCACCAACTCTCTTACTAGGTGATCCTATAACATCTTCTGCAGAACTTCAAAAAATAGCTTATATCGACGGTAGTGCATTGAATACAACTGGTAGATTACTTAGTAAAATAAACCCAGTTACTGCAAATCCGGTACAGCATTATCGATTCACAATCGAACAAAGTGAAGTAGTAATCGATGAGATAGATCTAAACTGGTGGTATGGCCCATACAAAGCTAATTCAAATTTAGAAAAGATAGAGATGTATATATGGTCATATGGTAGTGTTATACCACGCTGGGAGAAAGTAGATGAACTAGAATATAAAAATTACAACATAAATAAAGCAGATGGCAGTCCTGATCTTAATTATACTACTAATGATACTAGATACATAAACGATGATGGCCACATTGATATTTTAATAATTGGAACCCCTGATCAGGATGGTAAAGAAGCTATACTTTTTACAGATTTCATAAACATCTCGATATCAACTGTATATGGTTATTACCTTGAAGGTTACATTATTTCAGATGTTATCAGCCCTGTAGATTTTGGAGGATGGGATAAAGTCTTTTGGAAAAGCTCAAAATACAGCGAGCAAACAGGGGTAACTATACATATCCTAGATGAAGAATATAATTCTACAGGTTTTGTTAGTACAGATTCACCTTTTGATATTTCTGGTATTGATCTAGATGAAATCAGGCTTAAAGCAGTTCTTCATTCAAACTCTCCTTATACAACACCATTTCTTTACAGTTGGGGTGTCCTGTGGCAGAGAGACGGAGGATATTTAGATACTTTTAAGACTGATTTTCGAATAGAAGAAAATCCTGGGACTATAATTGAAGACGGCAAGATAACTATCGATACTTACTATAACAATTGGGAGTTTTTTGGAAAAAAACCTGATAACACACGGCAATACGATGGTAAAACAATAGATTCTAAACCTGATTCATACTATTGGTATACTGAGCAGGGTTTTGGCGGATTATTCAGATCACCCATCGTAAGTGAAGAAAAAGTATATGTTGCATCACCAGAAGATAACAGGATATATGCTTTTAATATAACTATTGATTCAGAAAATTTAACACAAAAACCTGTTGATAAAAGCAATCCTTTACCTTTCCCGGTGGACTCGTGTTTTGCGGCAACAGATAACTATATAATAGTAGGTACCGCAGAGTACAACGAGTTAAACAAGATTTATGCTTTAAATAAATCTGATCTTTCAGATCAAGTATGGAGTTATCCTTCTGGAAATGAAACTATCTGTTTTTCAGCTCCACCTGTGATAAGTGATGGGAAAATTTTTGTCACATCATGGGGTGGTAGATTATTTGATTTACCTTTCTTCTCATTCATAAGCCAATATTCATTTATATATGACTTCTTCCGTGGTAACAATAAACTAATCTGTTTGGATATTGAAACAGGTACAGAAGTATGGAATGAAGAAGTATTTCTTCTAGCAGGTAGCATATCTGCTCCAGCTGTAGGAAATGACTATGTATATGTCGGCTGTCAAAATATGTATGGTAACAGTATACTTGCATTTGATTCTGAAACAGGGGAGAAAATATGGAATCAAACAGTTGGAACAATAGGCAGATCATCACCTGTTTTTGCAGATGATAAGATATTTGTTTTAAGTAATAAAAAAACAAATACGACTGCTACTGGCGATTATAGAATAAACTGTTTAAATGCTTTAAACGGTGAAATCTTATGGAATAAATCAATTAATCCAATGGGTATGACAAATTTTTTAAAAGGATTAAGATCCCAACATATCTTTTATAAACTAATAGAAGGATTTGCACCTATTACAACACCTGCATATTATAAGAACACGTTATATGTTGTCTCTCCAAATGGAACATTACTAGCTTTAGAAAGTAATGATGGAAGTGTTAAATGGAGTGCTGATTTATCAGGAAAATTTATTGATTTATCATTTTATACAGCATCACCTTTAATTGTGGGAAACAAAATTTATGTTGTAACAGGTGACGCTAAAGTCCACTGTTTTAATGTTAACAATCAAGGATCTGATGTTCAACCAGTTTGGACTTATCAGATTCGGGATCCTGATGAATATCAATTTGAGTTTTTGACACCTGATGTTATAGCATCGCCTATCCTTGCAGAGGGTATGCTTCTGATAAGCTCTACTGAAAATGCTGTAAATCTTTCAGGAAGGATTTATTGCCTAGGTGATTATAGAACTAATACCAAAGGAAGTGTGAAAAGCACAACTATTACTCTGCCAGATGGAAAATGGTGGTCTGAATTCAGGGCAATAAAAACAAATACAACTGAAAACACTATAACATTTAGTATTCTTGATAAAGACGATAATGTTTTGAAAAAACTTACAAACTATAATACAGGGTTTATCAATATATCTGATATACGAACTAAGAGTATAAAACTGTATGCAGATTTTAACGTTTTAAACACATCTGAGGACTATCCTGTACTTGACAGTTGGGAGATTAAATGGGTTGAAGAAAAAGTTAAACCTGTATTTCTTAATGAAACACTTACGCCTGGAGAAGACGGCTGGGTAAATCTTGAGCTGAAAGAATGCTCCATAGAAGTAAAAGACACAGCAGAGGAAGGTATCTTTTCTGGTATGGATGTAAACTCTGCCGAGTTTAGAATTGGTTATATTCCTAAAGGCTCAAACACGATAAAATATACCCCGTGGCATACCGCAACATCAGAAGATAAATCAGGCGTTAAGCAAACAAGGATATTTGCAGATATACAGAGTCTAAATCTTGATATGAAAGAGCTTTTAAATATAAGATTTAGAGTAAGCGATCAAGCAGGAAACACTGCAACAAGTGATGCATTTACTTTCAGACTAGATACAGTAAAACCTGTATCAGAGATTACAAACAGGGATGAATTACTTGATGAATACAAAGATGTTTTTGTAGTTGAAGCAACCGCTGAAGATCAACCAGGTTACCAGAATGATACAAATATCAGTGGTATAAGCAGAGTTATTCTTAAATATCAGCATAGAAACACGTCAAAAGATCTTTGGAGTGAATGGACTACGTTTTCGGAGAAAACTTTAGACTTTACCTGGACTTTTACTTTTGGAAAAGATGAAACAACATTAGAACGACTTCCAAGTGGGTATTATAGGCTTGTAACAGTTGCAGTAGATAAGGCTGGAAATCATGAAGATATAACTAATAATAAAATAACTGATTCGTTCCTTCTGGATTTGATTAGTCCTCAGATTCTTAATGATTTTACAGAGGTTATAACACAAAAAGAGTTACCTATATTTAGCATCGAGTTACAAGACGATCATATGTTAGATGGTTTGTATTACAGAATTGATATTCAGACCGAGTGGAATGCCATAAAAGAAAGGATCGATAAAAAACATGCAGAGATAGAATGGAGAATGCAAGAAGAATTATGGGTTGAATTCGAAGAAGGTGAAGACAGAATTGTTTATTTCAAAGCAACTGATAAAACAGGGAACATAGCTGTAGCTATTTTAAATATTACAAAAGACGAAAGCATTCGTGAGTTATATGTAGATCTTTCTGATTTTTCAGATTGGACGCTAGATGAGACATTTAAGATAAAAACAAATATCCCTAGCAATATAAAAGTTAAATCAGCAGAGTTATTCTACAGATACTCCGCAGATAATACAATTTGGACTGGTTGGCAACAAGTAGGATTGACTAAGACAAATGCACCGTACTCATGGGACTTTACAGCAAATAACAGAAGTGGGTATTATGAGTTTTATATAAAAGTAATAGATGTATCTGGTGCGATATATACTTCAACAGCAGGACATGTAAAATTAACAATTCTACCAATGACATATATGATAATTTTAATAGCCATAGCAGTTATATTTTTGATAATATCCCTATTTATAATTACTAAGATATATAATAAAAAACAATAAAAAAATTATTTATCTTTTTTTTCTATTTTTTCATAAAAAGAAAACAGTTTTTCAACCAACTCATCAAAACCTTTTTTATCCTCACAGGAGATTTTAAGATAATCTGAATTAATTTGTTTTAAATCAGATTTGTTTTCAACAATAACAAAAAATGATTTATCAAACATTTCTTTCAACTGATCTAATAAATTCATTTGCTTTTTAATAGAATACCCGCAGGTCTCAGAAGGATCTATTACAAAAACAATAACATCTGCAAGATATCTAATTGCAGCAATTGCCTCCTGCTCAATTTTATTACGCTTAGAAACAGGCCTGTCAAAAAGACCAGGAGTATCTATAACTTGATACTTCATTTTTTCATGTTTTACCTTTTTTTCGATATGGCCAACAAATATCTGTTTGGTTGTAAAAGGATATATAGCAACTTCAGGTTTTGCCCTTGAAATACATTTCAAAATAGATGACTTACCAACATTAGGATAACCTGCAATAACCACTGTTGGAATATCATGTATATCAGGCATTTTTCTAAGGATTTTTTGTGCATTAGACAAAAAGTCTAATTCTTTTCCGATTTGATTTACCACGCTTGACATACGACCATATATTTCTTTTTGTTTATCCTTTAGAAAATCAAGTTCTTTTGATTTACGCAGAAACCTGCTTTGTTTAGAATAAATCATCTGACAGGTTTTACGAGCCCAATCGATTCCACCCAGTGATTTTTTAAGTTTATCTTTATCAATTTTTATACTGATTATCTCCTGATAAAAACTTGAGAGATTATCAATTGATGGAAAATTTTTAACATATCCTTCAAGTGTGGAAGATAACGTATCAGCAAAAGTTTCTGTTTTAGCAATAATTTCTTTTTTCCTCCTATAATAAGCATCTCTATCTGTAATTTTAATTTTTTTTGTTCTTCGAAATGCTTTATCAAGGATTTCTTCCGATGAATTGACCTGAGGTATTTTTCTAAACATAATAATTGAAAAACTTTATGTGATACCTGTAAATTAAGATATTGGTAAAATCAATGGACGAAGGATATATAATTTCAAATAAATTTAGAAGGGAAATCTTTGACAGTCTTGTTTCAGGTGAAAAAAACATTAGGTTTATTGCAAAAAAACACAGAATCATATATACTGTTGCAGAAAATATAATAAAAGATTTTGTAAAAAACGGTATTGTTGAAAAAAAACAAGAGGGTTTTGTCCTAACAAAAGACGGGGAAAAACTTGCAGAAAAAATCTAAAAAATAGGAGTTGAAATAATAATCATGAAGCCTTATCTACTACATACTTTAAAACAAATAGCGTTGCTTGGTGCTATTAAAAACAAAATCGAGATTTCTTCTCTAGATTTAGCAAAACAACTATATATCAGCCAGCAGACTGCATCTCGTTATCTTCTTGCTCTTGACAAAAAAGGTTTTATCTCTCGCGATTTTGGTATAAAAAAACAACTTATAATGATTACAAATGCAGGTGAAGAAGTTTTACATAAAGAATTTCTTGAATATCAACAAATCTTTGAATTTACAGATAGGATTATATTCAAAGGGAGAGTTGTATCAGGACTTGGTGAAGGAAAATATTATACTGAACAAGAAGGATATGCTAGACAATTCACAGAAAAATTAGGTTTCAGACCTCATCCTGGGACATTAAATGTTGAAATCGAACATATTGAAAAAAACAAGTTAAAGTTTTTAAGAAAAAAATCAGCAATAGAAATTAATGAGTTTAAAACAAAGCACAGGACTTTTGGAGGAGTTCGTTGTTTTAAAGCAGAAATAAACGGTGTAAAAGGTGCGATTGTACTACCTGCCCGTGGTCATTATTCAAATGTTTTAGAGTTTATAGCCCCGGTATTATTACGTGAAAAACTAGATTTATTAAATGATGACATGACAAATATATCTATTTATTTTGATGAATAAACCGAGGAGAAATTATCTATGAAAAATCAGATGGTTGCAGATGTACTATATAAAATCGCAGATTTACTTGATATAAAAGGAGATAATTTTTTTAAAACTCGTGCCTATCGAATTGCTGCTCAAACAATCGAGGTTTTAGACGAGGATATAGAAAAAATTGTAAAGCAAAATAGATTAAAAGAGATATCAGGGATAGGTGATGCGCTTGCTAAAAAAATCAAAGAATTAGTTGAAACAGGGAATCTTAAATATTATGAGAAACTCAGAGAAGAAATACCTGGAGGACTTTTAAAAATGCTTGAAATCCCCGGTCTTGGTCCAAAAAAAGTCGCAGCGTTATACAAAGAGTTAGGAATTAAAAATATTGATATGCTAAGCAAAGCATGCTTTGCAGGTAACGTAAAAGCACTTGAAGGATTTGGAGAAATCACTGAGAAAAACATTCTTCGCGGCATCAAAATGAAAGAAAAAACAAGCGGTCGTGTTCTACTTAGTATCGCACTTGAAGATGGCGAGAGTTATTTATCATATATGAAAAAATGTAAAAAAATAAAAAGAATTAGCATAGCTGGCAGTCTTCGTCGTTGTAAAGAAACTATTGGTGATTTAGATATTCTTGCCTCTTCAGATAAACCCGATGAGGTTATGGATTTTTTCGTAGGATACACTGATGTATATAGGGTTCTTTTAAAAGGAAGCACCAAGACAAGTGTTGTTTTAAATGATAAAATACAGGTTGATCTTCGCGTTGTAGCAGATGATAGTTTTGGTGCAGCTCTACAATATTTTACAGGCTCAAAAGAACATAACGTAAAAATGCGAAGTCTTGCAATTAAAAATGATTTTAAACTTAATGAATACGGTCTTTTTGATAAAAAAACAGATAACTTCATAACTGGGAAAAAAGAAGAAGAGATATATTCAAAACTTGGACTTTGCTTTATCCCTGCAGAGCTACGTGAGAACCGAGGTGAAATACAGGCTGCTGGAAAAAATAGACTTCCAAATCTTGTAAAAATAGAAGATATCCAAGGAGATTTACATATACATTCTAATTACAGTGATGGTGCTGAAAAAATTGAAGATATTGCAAAAACCTGTAAAAAAATGGGTTACAAATATATTGGAATTGCAGATCATTCCCAATCCCTGCATGTAGCAAGAGGGCTTTCTGAAAGACAGGTTGATAAAAAAATAAAAGAAATTAAAGATATAAACAAAAGATATAGTGATATCCGTGTTTTTTGTGGAACTGAATGTGACATTAAAAAAGATGGAAGTCTTGATTACCCTGATAATATTTTAAAAAAATTTGATTATGTAGGCCTTGGCATTCATATGAATTTTAAAATGACATCAAAAGAAGCAACAGAGAGAATAATAAAAGGAATGCAGAATAAATATGCAACATTTCTTGCACATCCAACCTGTAGGATTATAGGTTATAGAGAGCCATTTGATTTAGATATTGAAAAAATAATTGAAACTGCAAATGATACCGGAGTCATGCTTGAAATAAATTCTTTTCCAGATAGACTTGACCTTAATGATCTACATACAAAAATTGCAAAAGAAAGAAACGCTAAATTTGTGATAAATACTGATTCTCATTATCTTAGCCATCTTTCATATATGAAATATGGTGTTTACACCGCCAGACGTGGCTGGCTTGAAAAAAAAGATATTTTAAATACAAAATCTCCATCTGATTTGACAAAAAAACTTGGGTTGTGAGGCAAAAACACATTATGAAAAAAAAAGAAGCAGAAGAAAAGATAAAAAAACTACGCGATGAGATAAATTATCATAATTACAAATACTATGTTGAAAACAATCCTATAATATCTGATTATGAATACGATCTTCTTCTAAAAAAACTTGAAAGCCTTGAACAAAAACATCCTGAGTTAATAACTCCAGATAGCCCTACTCAACGTGTAGGTGAACAACCCATTGAAGGTTTTGAAACAGTAGAGCATAAAGTTCCAATGCTTAGCCTTGCAAACACATATACTTATGATGAACTTCGTGAATGGGATAAACGTGTGAAAAAACATGTTTTAGATTTAGAATATGTAGTAGAGCCAAAGATAGACGGGGCAAGTGTAGCTCTCTTATATGCAGATGGTTTTTTTGTCCGTGGTGCAACTAGAGGTGATGGGTTTAAAGGAGATAATATCACTCAAAATCTAAAAACTATAGGTAGTATTCCACTTAAACTTGGAAATAATACTTTAAAAAACATTGAAGTACGTGGCGAAGTATATATGAGTCTCTCTGGTTTTAAAAAATATAATAAAAATCAAGAAAAAAAAGAAGGAATAGTATTTGCTAATCCACGTAATGCTGCAGCAGGTTCTTTACGTCAGCTTGACCCAAAAATTGTCGCAGAAAGACCACTTGACATATTCATATATATTATCTCATATTCCGATAAAGATCTAAAAACACAGGAAAAATCATTGGAAATTCTTAAAAAAGCAGGTTTTAAGATAAATCCTTTGACAAAAAAAGTAAAAGATATAGACGAAGTAATTAAATATTGTAAAACACTTGAAGAAAAAAGAGAAAATCTTGACTATGAAATAGATGGAGCAGTAGTCAAAGTTAACTCTTTTGCCCAGCAAAAACTGCTAGGAAACACAAGTAAAAACCCCCGATGGGCAATATCATATAAGTTTGCAGCCAAACAATCTACAACAAAGTTAAACGATATAGCAATTCAGGTCGGCAGAACAGGTACTCTTACACCAGTTGCAGTTCTTGAGCCTGTAGAAGTAGGCGGTGTTACAGTCTCTCGTGCGACTCTTCATAATTTTGATGAATTGAAAAGAAAAGATATACTAGTTGGTGACACTGTTTTAATTGAAAGAAGCGGTGATGTAATACCACAAGTTGTAAAAAGTATTAAAGAAAAAAGAACAGGCTCTGAGAAACAAAAAAAGGTACCTAAAAAATGCCCTGTTTGCGGTACAGAGGTTGTTCGTCCTGAGGGTGAAGTTGCGATTCGTTGTCCTAATAAAATGTGTCCTGCACGTCTTAAATGGCGTATTAAATATTTTGCAGCACGTGATGCAATGGATATCGATCATCTTGGTGGCCAGACCATTGATAAACTAATAGATGAAGGACTTATTGATAATATCGCAGATCTTTATTCTCTTAAAAAAGAAGATATTTTTAAACTTGAAGGTTTTAAAGAAAAATCTGCACAGAATTTAATTAACTCAATTGAAAAAAGCAAACAGCAGGATTTATACAGACTTATTTATGGTCTTGGTATCAGACATGTCGGTAAATATGCAGCACAGCTTCTTGCATCAGAGTACGGCTCAATTGAAAAGCTTATAAACGCCAATGAAGAAGAACTCAAACAAATCGATGGGCTTGGTGACAAATCTGCACAATCAATTGCAACATTTTTTGCAACAGACGCAAACATGAATCTTATTAAAAGGTTAGAAGAAATCGGTGTTAAAACAAAAACTGAGAAGAAAAAAAACCTAGCCTTAAGCGGTAAGAAGTTTTTATTTACAGGCGGCTTGAGTAGTATGTCAAGGCCTGAAGCATCTGATCTTGTTAAACAAAAAGGAGGAATAGTTGCAAGCTCTATTTCAAAAGATATTGATTATGTAGTCTCTGGAGAAAAACCTGGTTCAAAATTTGAAAAAGCAAAAAAACTTAATTTGAAAATAATTAATGAAAAAGAATTTAAAAGAATAATATCTTAAAAAAATGGTGATTCTACAATGGTTGAATGTAAAAAAGAAGAAAATAAAATAATGTGCAACTGCAGTTATTCCTGTGATAAAAAAGGTATGTGCTGTGAATGTATGCATTACCATAGGAAACGTGGTGAGCTACCTGCTTGTTATTTTCCAGATTCAGTTGAAAGAACATATGATAGGACAATAGAGAAGTTTATCAGGATTCATAGTTAAAGATAATTTCAAAAAGCGTGAAAACACAAAGTTATCTAAGAATAAAAAATATTATTCTCCCACTAATTGCACGATTATATCTCTATTTCTTGCTCTGGTGTCTAACTCCATAAAGATTAACTGCTGCCATGTACCATGTATAATTGTATTATTCTGAAAAGGGACTGTAAGACTTGATCCCATAAGAGTCGCCTTTACATGGCTTCGTCCATTATCATCATTCCATGTCAAATGATGTTTATATTCTTGATTTTTAGGTGCTATCTTATCCAGGGCTTTAGGAAAATCCTGTTTCAATCCATTTTCATATTCAATAGTAGATAATGTTCCTGTAGAGCCAGCTACAAATACTAAACATATACCTTCTTTTAAGCCTGAGTTAGATACTATTTTCTGCACATCTTCAGTAATATCTATTATGTCATTTTCTCCTTTGCTATAAATATTGATGATTTCATTATAAACTGACATAAAAAAACGAATGAGAAAACATACTTATAAAAATATTCTTAGCGGCATTTGAATAAATGACTTTTTTAAAAAAAGTGTCTCTCTTCTGTTTATTTTTACAGCTGTATCCATTTTGGTTTGGTTTTTCCCAAACGTTTTCCGACTGTTTATATATTTTGCTGACTGTATCCTAATACGGTGAAAAAAATATGAATCTGAAAAAAAACTTTGGAATTGTTGGGCTAGTGCTATTCGCAGTTGTGTTGACCGGAGCGTTGATTGGTGCAGGATTCCTGCAAAATGGCTTACAAGCAGAGCCAAATGATAAGAAAAACAGTGACACGGCTATTGTTGGAACAGGTACTGTAGTGTACTTGGAATTTGAAGGCGGCTTCTTTGGTATCATATCAGATGATAATGAGCAATATCTACCATATGAGTTATCTGAAGAATACCAAGAAGATGGTCTTCGTATCAGTTTTACTGTAGAACCCTTAGAAGACCAGATGAGCTTCCATATGTGGGGCACTCTTGTCGATATTGTAGAAATTGAAACTATAGGGTAAATATTACCCTATAATATTTTTTTTATTAAACCAAAATGATTACTTTATAAATTTATCATTAAAATTAGTTTAAAAAAATAAAGAAAAAGTGTTGATTATTCTTTGCCATTCAGTTGAATTCCCAAACTCCGATTAAGCTATTTGTTGGCCTGTGCCTGATTGTAATTGTACCTGAACAATCGGTTATTGTATCACCCTGAAGAACATAAGTACCTAAGCCCAATGTATCACAATCACCTGAAATTTCAAAATCAGACCATGGTAAATCTTCATTATAATCTGCATACATAACTGTTAATGTTCTTGCGGCTATATCTCGAGTTAACCGTATATTTGGTGTCATTTGAGGAGGAGGCCCGATCATGTCACGTACATAAAAATAGGATGTTAGGGGTACTGCTACCACAATGCCAATAATTACAACTAGTATTACTAAAAGAACGATAAGTAATGTTTTATCACTTTTTTGTTTTATACCCTGTTGATCAGATAATATACCTTCATGCATAGCTAGTGTTTTACTACAGTATGGACATATCCTTGCATCAGTAGATATATTACGTCCACAAGACGGACAAAACCTTGCCATATATATTTCCACCACGCATTAGATATAACAATTATTTGTTTATAAAACTGGCTTAAAAAATTGTTTAAATCTCTTTAATTTACAAAAATACAATAATACAGTTTTTATCCTTTTTTATCTCGTATCAAGAAGTTTAAAAAGTATCTCTTTTATATCTTAATATAGAAAAGAGGATGAAATATCATGAATGGAAATACTCAAAAAGGATTATGTTTTTTAATAATTGGCTTTATTATCACAATGATTTATTCTGTACTAAACTCAATTTCTAGCTTTTTTACACAAGATA